>CAZJJT010000459.1:0-4253 GCA_964546395.1 uncultured Fibrobacterota bacterium | reverse complement strand
CTCGGCATGCTACATCTGCTGCAACCACGACGCGCCAGGCACTGTGGTGGACCTGAGCGATCTTGGCGTTCACCACCTCGACACCTGCTACTTCATGTACGCGCTGCTGCCGAGCGCGGGGGTTCGTCCGGAACCGACAGAGTGGCGTACCTGGTCATCGGTGCGGCTGTACACCGGACAGAACCGCAGGCCGACAGATACAGAGGCCGACGGTGCGCCTGCGGGGGGATGGCTCGAAACAGACCGCTTCTCCTCGGACCGCATCTTCCGCAGCCCCATTCCCTGCAACAACTTCGCGAATTACCGCCGCTACGAAGTGGCCGGGTGGCTGCAGGAGTCTGACGGGATGGGCGGCCGACAGCGGACAGACACGGTTGCGTTTGGCTTTGAGGACCTGAATATCGGCGATGCTGATTTCGACGACATCGTGTTCCATATCACCGGTGTGTTTCTCAACTACGCGAGCATGGCGGAAGATATCGTGCTCGAAGTCTACCCCAACGACACGATACGGGCGGGCGACAGCGCCGTGTTCACTGCGCGGGTGTACTACGACTCCGTGGACGAATTCGGTCACCACCTCCTGATCAATCGCCCTGTCTACGATGCGCAGGTGAGCTGGCAGCTCAGCGGTCCGCCGGATCCGGACAACCCCGGGCTGAAGTATGGTGCGGGACCCGGGGGGACCAACACGTTCTACGGCGTCCGCGCGTACCAGACGTACACCATAGCCGCCACATTTGTGGATGCCCAGGGAAACACGCTGCAGGCTGGTACGGACGTGCACGTGCGCCCCGGAGCTATGGATCACCTGGTCATTGAGGCGAGCGACGACAGCACAGGCAGGCTCTGGGCGGACGCGCCACGCGACGAACTGACCATGACCCAGGGAGAGACGACCCGCAGCGACTTCTACGCGATCGTCCGTGACAGGTTCGGCAACTGGGCAGCGACCGCCGATCGGCCGCAATGGAGTTCGGACAGCACTGCAGTCGTGACAGTGGGGGACGGGCCCGCGCCGACGCGTGGCCAGGGCCAGGTGACACGGCAGACCACGAGTGCGGCACGCGCGACGGTCACTGCCCGCCATCTCAACCCGGCCACGGGTCTCTACATGACCGATGACATGATCGTCAACCTCGAGACTGTCCGCTACAGCGCGATACGGATTGGCATGGATGTAAACAGCAGTTTCGCGCCCGTCAGCCGCCTCGAGATGCTGACTGCGCAGGATACCACGCTGCGGGTGCAGGGACAGCGGACCGACAACGGCCAATGGCTCTACATTGACGCCGCGTGGACGGCCTCCGGGGTATCGCTCAACCCCAGTGGTGCGCAGGGGTCCACGTACGCGTTCTCGACGCAGGCGCAGGGCACGGGAAGAGTCACTGCTACCACGACCAACACGGTGACAGGCGCTCCCTTGTCTGCGGCAGTGGACATAGAAGTGACAAGCGGGGAGCCGACCGACATGCGTTTCTACCCGTCCCCCGGCGACCCGTCCGTGCAGTTGCCGCTGCCGGGAGTCATCTCCGTGCCGGCCGGGCAGCAGGCGCAATTGGCAGCGAAGCTGTTCGATGATGTCGGGTGGATGCCGGTGTATGAAGCAGTGGACTCCATGGGGCAGAAGCTGCACTGGGAGGTGAGTGATCCCACGGCGCAGTTGTCGGTCGCAGCGGGTCCGGTGACGGAGTTCAGGGCGACCGTGGCGCACCGCGCGTACGAGGTGAGCTGCACGTACGTCGGGGGTACCGTCATCAGTCGCACGGTCCGTGTCGTTGTCGTGCCCGGGCCTGTCGCGCTGCTCTCCATCGAGGCGTCTTCGGCGGTCGCGGCAAGCCCCAACGCGCCGCAGCCCTACGGCGTCATGACTGTCAGTGAGCAGGAGACCACGAAGCCCGCGTATGCCGTGCTTCGCGACGAGTACGGCAACTGGGTCGGCCCGGCGCGGAGCGCGGTCTGGACCACGGCCGATTCGTCGGTTGCGGCAGTGGGCCCGGGAGACCGGGACACCGGGGAGGGAGTGGTCACGCGCACGGTGGCCAGCGGGGAGACCGCAGTGTACGCTACCGCAGTGCTGAACAACGGACAGGAGACATTCACGGACACGTTGCGCGTGATTACCCTTGCCTACTTCTATACGAGCCTGCAGGTGTTCGTCGGTGCGTTCCCCGGCGACACCGTCGGCAGTGTCGCACTCAACACGAACCAGGAGCTGGTACTGAGCGTGATGGGGCAGCGGTCCACTGACGGTGCCTGGGAACCGGTGAGCGCAGTGTGGGAGACGAGCCCTTCACTGCAGGGCGCACTCACGGTACCCGGGGAAGTCGCGCAGTGGACGGTAGCCCCCGCGGACACGGGCAGTGGCTGGATCCGTGTGACGGCGGGCAGCGATGCGGTAACCGCCCCCGACACGGTTGCGGTGCGGTTCACGCCCGGTCCTCCCGTGAGTATCGGCGCACAGGTCCTTACGGCACCGGCCGGACAGGTTGCGGGACAACCGATAGAGCTACGACTGAGCGCACGTAACGCGGACGGTGTTCTCGTGCACGGGAACTGGTGTGCCGAGCAGGTGCAGTTTACGGTCGATGCAGTGAGCTCCCCGGGGACTGCGCCCGAGCCGGTGGCACTTGTAAACGGCGACACTGTTCCGTTTGGCCAGCCATCGTCCGCACTGTGTTTTGCCGGCGGTACGGCGACGGTCCGGTTCGTGCTGTTTGACGCGCCGGCCGGCGGTGCACCGCAGCAGGTGAGCGTCGCGATATCGGCGTCCGACCTCGCGGGCACTGTCAGCGTCGCGGTCACGCCAGTGGCACTCGCGCCTGCCGTGGTCCACACGCTCGAGATCACGGGGAGTTCGGGGTTTGCGCTCGACACGCTCGTGCTGCAGGCCCCTGGTGACGCGGCCGTCCTGTTGTGCCGCGGCTACGACGCATACGGCAACCCCCGGGGTGATGAGTATGTGGACTGGTCGGTGAACTACGGCAGCGGCTTGCCGACAGTGGCGCGTGGAGACAGCACGTTCCGCGTGTACTACGAGACGGCCGCCGCGACGGCAGACGGCGCCGGGTGGCTCCGGGTGGAAGACTGTGCCACGGGGGCCTTGCGCGACAGCGTGTGGGTGGTGGTGCTCGGGCCTCCCGCGTCCCTGGTGTCGGCCAGTACGTGCGATACCAACGGCAACGGAGCGCTGGATGCGGTCCGTCTGCTGTTCAGCCGTCCGGTGGAGCTGCAAAGCGACTCCGCTTCGCTTGCTTCACTGCTCGACAACGTATCGGTGGTTGCCGCCGCACAGGGGGCTTCATGGACGGCGGTGGGGTTGCGGTGCCAGTCCTGTGCCGCAGGTCCCGTTGCGCGTGACAGCGTGTTTACGCTCGTGCTGCGCGAGACCGCGCACGACTTGCCCCAGACCTCCTGGACCCCGCACGTGTGGTTCTCGGGTTGGCCGGGGGTTCAGGATGTGGGGGCACACACGCTTCGTACACGGGACGGCGCCGGGCCAGTGGTTGCCGAAGCGGCGGCGTTCTGGAGTGATGAGCCCGGCTCACTGGTGCGGGTCACGGTCATGCTGAGCGAACCTGTCCAGTGTGCTGACGGCATGTCTCTGGCGCTGCGCATTGATTCGCTGCGGCCATCGGACCTGTTCAGCGTGTATCGGGTCGACACGCTTACGGGAGATACGGTTCTGCTGCCGGAGGTGCTGGACAACGCAGCCGGCTTCACGAGCATCCAGGGCGACAGTATTCTGGAATTCCGTATGCCGCCAGGCACCGCACTGTGGGACTGTGTGATAAACTTGCGCCCGGTGTCGACGGGGCTCTCCGACACGCTGTGGCCACTGCGCGACATGGCGGGTGTGGAGCCGGGGGACGGCGGCAATGCCCCCTCGGTGCGCAACCGGAAAGTGATGATTGATATGCACGGGGTGGCAGTCGACGTCATTGCCGAGCAGCCTTCCGACAACTGCGGCTGCGGCACGGGGACCGGAACGGCCGCCGTGCCGCTGATAGGGCTCCGACTGGTGAGCGTGTGGCGCCGCAGAAAGAAGCGGGCTACCGTGCGTTCACCGAGAGACGCTCGGTAACCACTGTCCCGGCCGCGTCGCTCATCACCGCGCAGTACGCGCCCGGCGCCACCACCCGGCCGTTGTCGGCAGCATGGTTCCACACCAGCTTCTCCGAGGCGAACCGCGGCGAGCGTATCGTGCGCACCAGCGTGCCGTCCATCGCGTAGATCCTCGCGACGGCGTCGCT
>CAZJJT010000458.1:0-4272 GCA_964546395.1 uncultured Fibrobacterota bacterium | reverse complement strand
CACGGTTGCGCACCGGGTGGCGGCGTTCTGGAGCAGTTCGCGCAACGAGTTGTGGGTGAAGGGGAAGACCTCGGGGGACAAGCTTGCGCTCGTGGATGTACTGGTGAACTGCGAGCAGAACTCGCTGCTCTACCTGGTTCGTCCACAGGGCCAGGGCGCCTGCCACACGAACGGGCCGGACGGCAAGGCGCGGAAGAGCTGCTACTACCGAAGACTTACGGCCGAGGGGACGCTACAGCAACTGCAGTGAGAGGTGGTAGCCGCCGGGCTACCCGTGTTGCCGAGCGTACGTTTCGGAGATCATCCCGTAGCACCGTTGCGCGATCTCCTTGCGGCCAAGGCCGTGGCCCGCATCGAATGCGGGCAGGAATTCGACGGTGACCTCGACGGGTGCGACCCACGGAACCCCGAGCATGTGCGGGAAGAACGAGATGTCACCGTAGTAGTAGAGGCGGTCCCGGTTGTCGGGTGTGACGCGCTCGCCGGCAAGGGTATGGTAGCTGATACACAGCGGGGCTACCGCGAACCCCTCACGCTCGGCCACCGCAAAGAGCGAGTTCTTGAACGGCAGAACCTGCTCGCCGTTGCTCGAGGTGCCCTCGGGAAAGAGTGTCACGGCCAGTCCGTGGTTGAGTACCTCCACAATCTGGGCGATATCGTGCAGCAGTCGCGACTTGCTTCTACGGTCGACAAAGAGGCTTCCGCCCAACGTCGATATGAGGCCGAGAAAGAACGTGCGTTGGATGTCTGTCGAGGTGACGTAGAGCGTCGGGAGGATCGAGGACAGCACCATGATGTCGAGGTAGCCCATGTGGTTGCTGACCAGGAGTGTCCTGCCGCCGGTGGGCAGGTACTCACGCCCCTTGACGTGTACGTGGAAGCCGAGGAGCCACGCCATGAGCTTCGCCCAGAACGACGTTGCCGCCGCGTGGAACCGCAGGCGGCGCTCGCGGGACCGAAGCAGCAGCGCCCCCGCGGAGGAGTGTACGACGTAGGCTGCGAGCAGGGCGAACAGCAGGAGCAGACGGGCGACCCCGCGCATCAGAGACTGTACCTCTTTCGCATCGCCTCCGGCATGCGTGCGACGTCGAGCAGCGTGAGAAAGTCGGCACACTTGAAGCTCTTGTCGAGCGCCGGCTCCCCGCAGATCATGCTGCCGACGTCGAGGTACAGGTGGAGCAGCGGCGGGATAGTGTCGGCGATGGTCCGCTTGGGATCGACCAGTTCGACGTTCTGCCAGGGCGCGAGGTACTCCGCGAACCGCTTGATGCGGTGGCGGGGACGCGGGGTGACACGATACTGCGGCGGTGCCAGGTGGTCGTGTGCGAGGATCGCGTGGATCTTGGCAATCTCGGGGATCGAGAGGGTCTTCACGCTTGAGCAGCCGAACAGGTACTGCGCGCCGGTGGCCTTGAGATAGTGCGAAATCGCTCGCCACAGCAGAATGATCATCACCCCCTTGCGGTAGTCACGGCGCACGCAGGCCCGTCCCAGTTCAAGCTTGTCGCCGGCAAGCGCTTTGATCGCGTCGATATCGAACTCGGTCTCAGAGTAGAATTTTTTCGAAAACGTCGAGCAGAACAGCCGGTAGGTCGCCACGATGTCGCCGCTCTGTTTCTCGACGACGGCGAGATGGTCCCCCTTGGCGTCGAAGCGGTCACGGTCAATCCGGTGCAGTTTGGCCCGATCGATCATCTCCCCGTAGAACACGTCGTAGCGCAGGTGCAGGACGCGCTTGAGTTCCTTGCTGCTGCAAACCGTTTTCACCACGAACTTGTCGGTGTCGAACTCGAGCGGGACCTTGCAGCGGAACTGGTGGCCGATATGCAGCGCGGGCAGCGGGAGCGGCTTTTTCAGGGGCCCTTTCGGCGACGACGTGGGCATGGTCACGCGACCTTTCTGTCCGAAGACGCGTGGAGAAGATACCTCTGCGTTCACCCCTTGATGACGGCCAGCGGCCGGAGCTCCTCAACGACTGACACCAAGTCGCTCTGCGCCTTCATTACCACACCAATATTCTTGTACGCACCGGCAGCTTCCTCAAGGTCTCTGCGGCCGCGGATCGCGTGAAGGATCCCCTGCTTGTCAAGACGCGATACTTCGGTGTGCAGATCCAGTTCGCGTTGGGCCTGCTTCCGCCCCATCCGCCGTCCGGCACCGTGCGAGCAACTCGAGAAACTGTCACGGTTGCCCAGGCCGCGTACCACATAACTCGGGCTTCCCTGCGAACCGGGGACGATGCCGGTTGTGCGTGCACCGGCCAGCGTGGCTCCCTTGCGGTGCACCCAGACCTTCCGCCCGAAGTGTGTCTCGCGTGCCGCGTAGTTGTGGGCGATGTTGATCGGCGGGCTGAATGTCACCTCACCGTGCAGTTCGCCGCTCACGATATCACACAGTATCTCCATCATCATGGCCCTGTTTGCCAGGGCGAACTCCACGCAGTAGTGCATCTCGGCGAGGTAGTGCTCGGCCGGGAGCGTGTTGATCTCGAGATGGGCCAGTTGCCAGTCGCGTGGCAGCGGGGCACGGCGCTTTCCGTTGATATCCTCGGCGATACGGTTGTAGTGGTCGGCGACCTGCTTGCCGAGGTTGCGGCTGCCGGAGTGTACCATGAGCCACAACGCCCCGTCACTGCCCGCCTGGAACTCGATGAAGTGGTTGCCGCCGCCGAGCGTGCCGAGCTGCGTGCGCGCGTGGTCGAACTCTCGTGCTACGACGGGCATATCACTGCTGTCGGCGGCAGGCTCAGGCAGTTCGCCTGCAGATACCTTCTGGGCGCGGTGCTTGAAGCCAAGGGGGATGCGCTCACGCGCCAGTCGCATCATTCGCTTCAACTGCTCCGCGGCAGGCGCCCTCGCACTGGTCTTCACCGCGCACATCCCGCAACCGATATCCACGCCCACTGCGTTGGGAATGACCGCCCGCTGGCAGGCCACCACGCCGCCAATCGGCATGCCGTATCCCTCGTGGCAGTCGGGCATGAGCGCGACGTGTTTGAACAGCATGGGGTGGTTGGAGAGGTTGTGCGCCTGTTTCATGGCGCCCGGTTCGACATGGGCGCACCAGGACAGGATGGGGAGCGTGCCTGATTTGTTGACGAATTCCATTGGGTTCAGCTCCCGTGCACCGGTTCCGTCTCGTGAGCCTCGCCTACGTGCACAGCGGTGCGCGGTCGGCGGCGCAGGAGACGGCTGACCTGGGGCAGCCACAAGCCCTGCATGGAGTTCCAGAACCCCCGCCGTGGCGATCCGGACATGAACGCCCGAATCGTCTGCTCGGCCGGCAGCGCGGTGTGGCGCTTGCGCAGGCGGCTGAGACGTTCGTGGATGATTGCGACCGACTGCGGCCGTCGGTCAATCTCGACAGACAGGCACTGCGTGACCAGTTCATGCAGTTCGCGCGGAAGGCGCCGGGTCGCATGGCCGAGCGGCTCAAACGTATTGCGCAGGCGTGCCCGGACCAGTTCGGCTGGCCTGGTCTGAGGAAACGTCCGTTGCCCCGTGAGCATCTCGTACAGCAGACACCCCAGTGAGTAGATGTCGGATTCCACGCGCACGCTGTCACCCTTGAGTTCTTCGGGCGCCACGTACTGCAGCGAGCCGACGAACATCTGCTCCCTGGCCGTGTGCGGCAGGCCGAGCGTACGCGCGGCCCCGAAATCGGTCAGTTTCACCCCGCCGCGAGGCGTGACAAGCGTGTTGGCCGGCTTGAGATCGCGGTGCAGGATACCGTGCATCGCCCGGCCGTCGATCGTGAACTCATGGGTGTGCACGTACACGAGTGCGCGGCAGATCCCCATGCCGATTGCCAGCGCGACCTCGACCGGCAGCGGCCCCCGTTGTGCCAGGAGCGCATCCAGCGACACCCCCCTGACTCGCTCCATTTCGATATATGGCAGGCCGTGCCATCTGCCCGTGGCGTACACGGTCGCGATATGCGGGTGGTGCAGATGGGGCATGATCCGCATCTCGCGCTCGAACCGTGCGCGCGCATCCGGGGAAGCGTCGGGCTTGAGTACCTTGACCGCGCGGTAGACGCCCAGTCGCTTGTTGTGCACTTCGTACACGCGCGCCACACCGCCTTCACCAACCAGCGCGGTTACCAGACCGGAACCGAGGGGCACGGCCCGGCTGCCCGTAGGAAGGCTGAAGGGGGCAGGTGTCGACATTGACTGGAAAATACCTCGCAGTGCCGCCGCTGGTCAGTCGAGGATGAGTTTGTCCTGTGCAGCCACTTCGCGGCCCTCGACCGTGCGGGGCTCGGAAGCGAAGT
>CAZJJT010000457.1:0-4272 GCA_964546395.1 uncultured Fibrobacterota bacterium | reverse complement strand
GCGGGAGTGTCTGAAGTGCGAGAAGCGGTTCACGACGTATGAGTATATCGAGAATGTGCCGCTTACGATAGTGAAGAACGACCAGCGGCGGGAGTCGTTTGACCGACAGAAGCTGTTGACTGGAATCCACTTCGCGTGTACCAAGCGGCCGGTGAGTGCGAAGAAGATCGAGAGCATTGCGGACAAGATCGAAGAGGAGCTGTCGCGGCTGCCGAAGATGGAGATATCCAGCCAGGAGATAGGGAAGCTGGTGATGCAGGAGTTGGCGAAGGTGGACGAGGTGGCCTACGTCCGGTTCGCGTCGGTATACCGCAAGTTCAAGGACGCGGGTGAGTTCATCTCGGAGATTAAGGATCTGACTCTTCGCAGCGCGGCTGCGCCGCGCTCAGCTCAGCGGACGTCTCATTCGCACTGAAGGATGCTGCCGGACGCCAGCGCTTCGTCGAAGAAGTCTTCGCGGAAGTAGTGATAGCCCTGTTCGTTGTCGGAGTAGTACTCCACGAGTTCATCCTTGAAGAACGTCTTGAGAGCCGACTCGACATCAGCCCCCTCAACGAACCGGTGCTTCAGCGCCTTCTCTTCCGTGGGTGCCACAAACGCGATTGAGTACTTCGGCATGCCTTCGTACTTCCATGTGAAATGTGAAACCATCGACATCTGCGAGGCAGGAGTATCGCCTGTCGCCTCGAGCAAGACAGCCAAAATAGCTTCCGGGATGCCGGAAAGGGAATAGAATGCTACGGTTTTCTGCAGCAGTGGTGTGTGCGGCGGGGCTCGGCGTGCTGTTGCCGGCGGCTGCCACCCCGGACTCATCGCGGGTTGCAGCGGTGCTCTCCGAGGCGGGATATGCGCGGGACGGCGTGGCGTTTCTGATGAAGCGGGTGGGGAGCGGCGAAGAGGCGGCACGCCTGAATGCCGAGAGCCTGATGGTTCCTGCCTCGGTGGCCAAGACGGTGACTGCGGCTGCCGCATTCGACCTTCTGGGCTACGACTACGTGTTCGGCACCGGCGTATTTCTGGGGGGCGCGCTCGACGCTGACTCGGGGGTGGTGCGCGGCAACCTGTACGTGCGGGGAAGCGGTGACCCGGGTTTGCTGGCCGAGCGGGTCTGGCTGTTCGGCCAGCACCTGCTCAACAGGGGCGTGCGCCGCGTCGCGGGTGACGTGGTCCTGGACGGCACGTTGTTTGACAGCACGACGGTGGGCCCGGGGTTCGGCGAAGACAACAGCTCGCGCGCGTACGAGGCGCCGGTGGCGGCACTCAGCGCCAGCTTCAGCAGCGTCGAAATCCACCTCTGGCCGGCAGCGACCCCGGGTGCGCCCGTACAGGTACGCGTGTTCCCCGAGCATGCGGGCATGAGCGTGCGTAACGCGGCACGTACCGTTGCGCCAGGCGAAGCCAACCGCGGCGTGTCGGCGCGCACCGAGCCGCGCAACGGCGGGACGATCGTGGTGGTGGAGGGAGAGATGGCCGTCGGGGCGGACAGCCGCGTGGTGTACCGAAAGGTGTGGCAGGCGACCGAAGGGTTCGGCCGCGTGCTGCAGTGGGTGTTCGGCGAGTGCGGCATTGCGCTTGACGGTGGCGTGAGAGAGGGGGTGGTCCCGGACAGTGTCGCGCAGGCCGGACCGTGGTACGAGTTCGAGTCGCTTCCGCTGACGGCGTACGTGGGGTACATGTTCAAGTACTCCAACAACGTGACGGCGGAACAGTTGTTCCGGACGATGGCGTCGCGGCGGACCGGCGTGGGCTCGTGGGACAGTGGCGCGGCCGTGCTCAGGCGATGGTGGCAGAGCGCCGGACTGCCCGGACCGCTGCAGTTGGTGAATGGCTCGGGCATGGGAAGCCGCAACCGGATCAGCGCCGAACAGGAGGTGGCACTACTGGAGCATGTGTACGACCAGAAGGGCTTCTTCGCGGACTACCTTGCTGCGCTGTCGGTAGCGGGAGTGGACGGTACGCTGAAAGACCGCTTCACCCGCTCACCACTGCGCGGACGTCTCAGGGCAAAGACGGGTACGCTGAACAACCAGGGAGTCAGCTCGCTGGCCGGCTATGTCTACCGCGGCAATGACCTCTGGGCGTTCGCGATCTTCATCAACGACGCGAGCCATGGCCAGTTTGACCATTGGGTGCTGCAGGAGAGGCTGCTGGAGGCGGTGGTGGGCGACAGCAGATAGCAGAAGGTGGCATGTGGCATAGGGGATATGGGGCGTGCCCTGCATTCCGTATGCCACATGCAGTGTTCCGCTCCTAGAACACCTGCCCCGACTCCATGCTGCCGTCCACGTACGTCGCCTCCGACACTTTCCTGCCCTTGTCGTTCCAGTATGTCTTTTTGCCGTGCAGCTGGCCAGCCTTGTAGTTGGTCTCTTCCTTCTTGCGCCCGTTCTCGTAGTATGTCACCGTAGCGCCGTCCTGAAGGCCCTTGTCGTAGGACGTCTCGGACTTCAGCTTGCCGTTCTCGTACCAGGTCTTCGCGATACCCTGCAGTGTTCCGGCCCGGTAGGGCGTGACACTCCTGGGCGTGCCGCCCGTGTACCACTCTTTCTCCTCCCCGTCCTTCTGCCCTTCCTTGAATGCCACCACGGCCGCCGTATCCCCGTTCTCGTGCAGGGAAATCGCGCGCCCCGTCGGCACGTCCATCGCGTACTCCGCCTGCGACTGCAGCTGTCCGTTCTCGTACCAGGAGCGCTCCGGGCCGTTTTTCCGCCCCTCCGCGTACATCGTCTGCTTGTACTTGCTGCCGTTCGCATAGTAGATCGTGGTGAGACTGTCGGGCTTCCCGTTGGCCATGTGCTGGTCGGATTTCACCGTGCCGTTCTCGAAGTAATAGACCACGCGGGTCAGCTTCGACTGGTTACCGAGGTAGGTGATCTCCTTCTGCTTCGCGCCATTGGCGTATTTTTCGACCACGTGGGTTGTGGGTTCCTGTTCGAAGCATCCCAGGGAGAGCGCGGCAACTGTGGCGGCACAAACGATGGAGCGATACATGAAGACTCCTTCCGCGATGAGTGTCAGAAGCGACAGGTCTCTGCCACAAAAATGCATCGCGACCCGGCCGCCGTCAAAGGTGGCGGTTGTGTCCGGCCAGGCAGGAGGGCAGTAATGGGGTTCAGGCCCTGCATCGATCTGCGCAAGGGCAGAGTGGTACAGATAGTTGGTTCGACGTATCGTGATGCCGACGAGAGCGCGGTGCGCACGAATTTCGAGACCGACAGTCCGGCGGCCGGGTTCGCCGAGATGTACCGGCGGGACGAGTTGAGGGGTGGACACGTGATCATGCTGGGGCCGGGCAGTGAGGATGCGGCTCTGGATGTGTTGCGGGCCTACCCGGGCGGTCTGCAGCTCGGCGGCGGCGTCAGGCCCGAGAATGCCCGGAGCTACCTCGACGCCGGAGCGTCACACGTGATAGTCACCTCGTACGTGTTTTCGGGAGGCACGGTGTCGTGGGGCAATCTCGAGCGCATGGCGGATGCTGCCGGGCCGTCGCGACTGGTACTCGACCTGAGCTGCGTGCGGCGCGGCGAGCGCTACCTGGTGGTGACCGACCGGTGGCAGAACGTCTCGGATGTGGCGGTGGACCGCGCGCTGCTGGCGCGTCTTGCGCCGCTGTGTGCGGAGTTCCTCGTGCATGCCGCGAGCGTGGAGGGCATGCAAGGGGGGGTCGATACGGCGCTGGTGGCGTTGCTGGCAGAAGCCTCGCCGCAGCCCGTGACCTACGCGGGCGGGGTACGCACCCTCGAGGACCTCGGGCTGGTGCACGAACGCGGCAAGGGGCTTGTCGATGTGACCGTGGGGAGCGCACTCGACATCTTCGGGGGTGCCCTGTCCTACCGTGACGTGGTGGCCTGGCACCGCTCACTGAGCGCCTGAAATCCACTCAACAACGCCGGCAGTGGCCCGTAGTATCGCTGGAGGGGGCTTTTCGAGCCCCTTGCATTCGTCTGCATATGCATGGTACAATACTGAAAAGGTACGCAGGGGGTGCCGGGCGCACTGAGGAGAAAGTGGATGATAATGGCGAAGCCGCTCGAAATAGTGGTGGTGGACGATGAGGAGCAGATCACCGATCTGCTCACCATGGCGATCCAATTCGCGTCGAAGACGGCGCAGGTGCATGCGTTTAACGACCCGATGATAGCGCGGGAGTACCTGCTGACGCATGCGGTGGACCTGGTGATCACCGACTACAAGATGCCCAGCTACGACGGGATCGAACTGCTCCGGCTCGTTCCCGCGGAGACTTCGAAGGTGCTTATCTCGGGCTACGTT
>CAZJJT010000456.1:0-4274 GCA_964546395.1 uncultured Fibrobacterota bacterium | reverse complement strand
GCGATCAGGCACAGTCGAACCGGTCCGCGTTCATCACCTTGTTCCAGGCCGCCACGAAGTCCCGCACGAACTTCTTCTTCGAGTCGTCCTGCGCATACACTTCCCCAAGGGCGCGCAGCTGCGAGTTCGCCCCGAATACCAGATCAACCCGGGTGCCTGTCCACTTGACCTTGCCGGTCTTGCGGTCACGGCCCTCGAACACATCGGCATCGCTCGCGGTCGGCTTCCACTCGGTGTCCATGTCGAGAAGGTTCACAAAGAAATCGTTGGTGAGTGCGCCCGGCCGGTCGGTGAACACCCCGTGCGGGGACTGTCCGACATTGGTGTTGAGCACACGCATCCCTCCCACCAGCACGGTCATCTCGGGTGCGGTGAGTGTGAGCAACTGCGCCCGGTCAACCAGCAGGTGATCCGAGGCTACCGAGAACTTCTTCTTGAGGTAGTTGCGGAACCCGTCGGCCACCGGCTCCAGCACGGCAAACGACGCTTCATCGGTCTGCTTCTGCGACGCATCCATGCGCCCCGGCGTGAACGGCACCTTGACACTGCACCCGGCATCCTTCGCCGCCTTCTCAACTGCTGCACAGCCGCCGAGTACGATAAGGTCGGCCAGCGACACCTTCCTGCTCGACTGCGCCCTGTTGAATTCTGACTGGATCTTGCCCAGCACCTTCAGCACCTTTGCAAGCTGCGCCGGCTGGTTGACTTCCCAGTCCTTCTGAGGCGCCAGCCGTATACGAGCCCCGTTCGCGCCGCCACGCTTGTCGGAACCACGGAATGTCGACGCCGAAGCCCAGGCAGTGGCGACCAACTCCGAAACCGACAGGCCTGAAGCTAGGATCTTGCTCTTCAGCGCAGCGATATCCTTCGCGGTGACCAGTTTGTGGTTCACAGCGGGTATCGGGTCCTGCCATATCAGCTCAGCCTTGGGAACTTCCGGACCCAGGTAGCGCGAGCGCGGCCCCATGTCGCGGTGCGTCAGCTTGAACCAGGCGCGCGCGAACGCCGCCGCAAACGCCTTCGGGTCCTTGTGGAACCGGCGCGCGATGGGTTCGTAGACTGGGTCGAACCGCAGCGACAGGTCCGCCGTCGTCATCATCGGCCGGTGCTTCCTCGAAGGGTTGTGGGCATCGGGAATCATATGCTCTTCCCTGACATCCTTTGCCAGCCACTGGTTGGCCCCCGAAGGGCTCTTCACCAGTTCCCACTCGTAGCCGAACAGCATGTCGAAATAACCGTTGTCCCACGTGGTGGGATGCGGTTTCCACGCCCCTTCGATACCGCTGCTGGTGGTGTGTTCTCCCTTTCCGGTCCCGAACGCGTTCTTCCATCCAAGGCCCTGCTGCTCGATAGGGGCCGCTTCGGGCTCAGGCCCCACCAGTCTGGGATCACCCGCACCGTGCGCCTTGCCGAAACTGTGGCCACCGGCAACCAGGGCAACAGTCTCTTCGTCGTCCATGGCCATGCGCGCGAACGTCTCACGCACGTCACGCCCCGAGGCAACCGGGTCAGGGACACCGTTGGGGCCCTCCGGGTTGACATAGATCAGGCCCATCTGCACGGCGGCAAGAGGGTTTTCCAGATCACGCTCGCCTGTATAGCGTTTGTCACCAAGCCACTCAGCCTCCGCCCCCCAGTAGATATCCTCTTCCGGCTCCCATACATCCTCACGCCCGCCGGCAAACCCAAAGGTCCTAAAACCCATGGATTCGAGAGCGCAGTTACCGGCGAGGATCATCAGGTCGGCCCACGAGATCGCCTTGCCGTACTTCTTCTTGATGGGCCACAGCAGTCGGCGCGCCTTGTCAAGGTTGACATTGTCGGGCCAGCTGTTGAG
Organism: uncultured Fibrobacterota bacterium; assembly: GCA_964546395.1. Classification (GTDB taxonomy): domain Bacteria; phylum Fibrobacterota; class Chitinivibrionia; order Chitinivibrionales; family CAZJJT01; genus CAZJJT01. Next base: position 2,437 of record CAZJJT010000456.1, on the reverse strand, counting down.
CGGGGCGAACCGCTGGCTACCAGACCCCGCTCCCCCGCGCCCGTCGCCCATGCGGTAGGTGCCCGCGCTGTGCCACGCCATGCGGATAAACAGGCCGCCGTAGTGGCCATAGTCTGCCGGCCACCAGTCCTTCGAGTCGGTCATGAGGGCGAAGAGGTCCTTCTTGACCGCCTTCAGGTCGAGTTTCGCAAACTCTTTCGCGTAGCTGAACTTCGCTCCCATGGGGTTGCCCGCGGGCGGGTTCTGGTGAAGCATGCCGAGATGCAGCTGGTTGGGCCACCAGTCGCGGTTCGATGTTCCCTTGGCCGCGGCACGGTCATGGGTCTTGCCCGTCACCGGGCACCTCGCCTCGTCGTTCATGAAACCTCCACGGTTCGGTTGAGTGCGCGGCTACCAGTTCTCGGCCAGCAGCTCGAAGTAGGCCTGGGGGTGCGAACAGGCCGGGCAGGTGCCGGGCGCGTCGGTGCCCTCGTGGGTATAGCCGCAATTGCGGCAACGCCAGACGACCTTCTCTTTCCTAGCAAACACCGTCCCTGCCTCCACGTTCTTCAGCAGGCCACGGTACCGCTTCTCATGCTGCTTCTCGGCGACGGCGATCCGGTCGAACAGCGTGGCGGCTGCCGGGACCCCCTCTTTCTTTGCCGTCGCGGCAAACGACGGGTACAACTCGCCCCACTCCTCGCTCTCGCCGTCGGCTGCAGCCTTCAGGTTCTGAGCGGTCGTGCCGACAACTCCCGCCGGGTAGCAGGCTACTATCTCGGGCGTTCCGCCTTCGAGAAGGCTGAAGAAGCGCTTGGCGTGCTCCTTCTCCTGGTCCGCAGTCTCGGCGAACGCATCCGCGATCTGCATGTACCCCTCCTTGCGCGCCACACCCGCGAAATAGGTGTAGCGGTTCCGCGCCTGCGACTCACCCGCAAACGCCTTCAGCAGGTTCTTCTCCGTCTCGGTCCCTCTCACCGATGCCATGCTCATCTCCCCTTCTGTTTGGTTGGTGTGACAGCTGCTCTTCGTTTCTTCTGGCACGCTCCGCACACACCGTAGAAATCCACGCGGTGCCGAAGCACCTTGAACCCCCCGTGTTTCTCCGCTGCCCTGTTGAGCGCCTCATCCTGCGGCATATCGATATCCACAATCGCCCCGCACACATCACACACCAGGTGGTAATGCGGCGACATGCGCGCCTCGTACCGGTCCTGCCCGCTTCCCGCCGGTATCCGCTGCACCTCTCCCTGCGCAACCAGCACGCCGAGGTTGCGGTACACGGTCCCCATGCTCAGCCGCGGGATCTCTTTCTTCAGCCTGGCGTAGATCCACTCGGCCGCCGGGTGCGTGTCGGCGCCGCGAAGAACTTCGAGGATGCGCTCCCGCTGCCGTGTCCTGCGATGCTGCATGTCGTCCTTATCAGTAATCGTTATCGTTTGCAATATGTGTCACGCCGCCCCGCGTGTCAATACCCGCGCCAACATACCTTCCGCAGCTTCCCCATGGTGAACACCATGCCGGCACGCGGCCACATGGGTAACACGAATTGTATATTCGTGTTACTGACACATACACGTTTCAACGGGAAAGGGTGCACCCATGCGAACCCGATTCATTGCGGCAGCGGCACTGGCGGCACTGGCAACCACGGCTGGACTGGTATCGTGCGACGCCCCGGGTGTCGCCGCGGTCCGCATCTTCAACGATTTCAACAACCTTACCCTCGACCGCCACCCCCCGTGGACCATCTGCCGCTGCAACTACCGCGGCGCGGAATTCGGAAAGGTACTGCTGGGCGACACGAGTGTCGCCATGGATGTCGAGCCGGGGCTGGACTATGTCCTGATGGTGCTGGCCTGGGACGACACCGCGTGCAGCACCCAGAACTGCCTTCCGGTGGCCTCCAAGTTCGAAGAGGAGACGGTTGACGGGCAGGAGCGGATCATCACGCTCAACGCCCCGAACCACCAGGGGCCCTGCCCACCCGAGGGTGTCCCCCCGATTCCCGAGGAACTCTACAACCGGATTCTCGCCCTCTACCCTGAGTACGACTTTGAGTCGTACGAGAACCGCGCGCTCAACCCCCAGTGCCAGTGATCAGCCGCGTCCGCACACTACCGCTCCTTCCGCCGCTGCGCCCCCTGGTCCTGGGGGCGGCGCTGCTCCTTTTTTCCTGCCAGGCAGCCGATCCGTGGGTAGTGATAGTCAACCGCACCGACGAGCAGGTGCTGGTGATCAACCCGTCGTTCAACGGGACAGTCTGGACCACGGCCCTTGCGTACGGTGACGCGACCGGTCCCCTCCAGTGCCTTCCCGGCTCCGGCCAGGTGCATTTCCGCAAGTACGATGCGTACCGCTACTGCAGGCTGCAGGCTGAGTACGGACTTGTCGACAGTATCTGCATGTGCGACAGTTCCTGGCTCTCCAGCGACACCGACGTGGTTTCCGAAACACC
>CAZJJT010000455.1:0-4282 GCA_964546395.1 uncultured Fibrobacterota bacterium | reverse complement strand
GAATACTGGACTCCGGTGGACTGGTACAACGGCGGCATGGAGCACACCACGCTGCATCTGCTTTACTCACGCTTCTGGCACAAGTTTCTGTTCGACATCGGTGTCGTGCCCACGCCCGAGCCCTACGCCAAGCGCACGTCACACGGACTGATTCTGGGCGAGAGCGGCGAGAAGATGTCGAAGAGCCGGGGCAACGTGGTGAACCCCGACGAAATGGTGGACAAGTACGGGGCCGATGCGTTCCGGCTCTACGAAATGTTCATGGGTGCGTTCGATCAGCCGATCCCCTGGAGTACCAAGGGGCTCAACGGCATGAACCGGTTCCTCCACCGCGTGTGGGAGCTGCAGTTGAAGGTGAAGAGGGGGGTGGAGTCCGGGGCGGAACTGACCCGCCTGCTGCACCAGACAATCCGCAAGGTGGGTGAGGATATCGAGGCCACGAAGTTCAATACGGCGATAGCGCAGCTGATGACGCTGTCGAATGCGCTCGGCGCATGCGGAGCCGTGTCGGAGGCCGACTTCGACTGCTTCCTGGTGCTGCTGGCGCCGTTCGCGCCGCATATCGCCGAGGAACTGTGGCACGTCCGCGGTCACACCGGCACGGTTACCCTCCAGCCCTGGCCGGCATGGGACGAAGCCAGGCTGGCGGTGGACCGGGTGAGCGTGGTGGTACAGGTGAACGGGAAGGTGCGCGCGCAGATGGAAGCCGCGGCCGACGCCTCCGATGGGCAGCTGGAAGCGCAGGCGCGTGAGCAGGAGAAGGTGAAGGGGTACCTGGCAGGCAAGACGGTGCGGAAGGTGATTGTCGTTCCGGGCAGACTGGTGAACATCGTGGTTTCGTAGGCAGACGGAGGCAGTGGTGGGCGACATCCGTACGATAGTGGTGGCAAGCGGCAACGCGGGGAAGATCCGCGAGATAGCGCAGTTGCTCGGCGACCTCTCGTTCCGTCTTGTGTCGATGAACGAGTTCTTCGGTGCTCCGCAGCATATCGAGGAGACAGGCACCACGTTTGAGGAGAACGCGCGGCTGAAGGCGACGTGGGTGCATGAGCGCTCGGGCGAGTGGGCGCTGGCAGACGACTCGGGGCTGGAGGTCGAAGCGCTGGGGGGCGCGCCGGGCGTATACAGCGCCCGCTTCGCCGGTGAGAAGGCGGGTGATGCGGCAAACGTGGCAAAGCTCCTCGAGGCCCTCCGCACCACTCCTCCGGCCGGGCGGGCCGCGCGGTTCCGCTGCGTGGTGGCGCTTGCGGGCCCCGAAGGTGGCACGTGCACCGCCGAGGGAGTGTGCCGCGGCAGTATCGTGGCGGGCCCGCGCGGCACGGGCGGGTTCGGCTACGACCCGGTGTTTGTGCCCGAGGGGTTCGCACACACGTTCGCTGAACTCGACGAGGGTGTGAAAAACGCGATCAGTCACCGGGGCAAGGCTCTGGTCAACCTTCGCAAGGAGTTGGTCCGGATCCATGAGCGTGCCTGACAGCCCACAGCGTCCCCGCGTCCTCGTGGTGGACGACAACGCCACAACGGCTTCGTTCGTCGCCGAGATCCTCGAGGAGGCGGCCTACGAGCCGATCGTCTGTCTGCGGGGGCTCGACGCGATCGAGCGGTTCGGCCGGGAGCACATCGACCTGGTGGTGCTCGACGTGGTGCTGCCGGACATGGACGGTCTGGAGGTGGCACGGAAGCTCAAGGAGGTGACCCGGCCGGATGACTTTGTACCGATCATCATGCTGTCGGCGCTGGCGAGTGAGGACGACAAGATACGCGGGCTGGAGATAGCCGACGACTATGTTACCAAGCCGTTCTCGCGCGTGGAACTCCTTGCTCGTATCCAGGCGTTCCTGCGGATCAGCGCGCTGCACAACGAGCTTGTCCGCTCGCGCGGTATCTACCGCAACCTTCACGACTACGCGCCGTTCATGTACCTGGCGCTGGAAGAGGACCTGACGGTTCGCTCGTGCAACCGTGCGTTCGAGCGCGCCGCCGGCAGTTCGTGCGAACGCATCGTCGGCCGCGCAATCGAGGTGTTCTTCGCCGAAGACGAGCGACCGTCACTGCGCCTGTTTGTCGAAGAGGCGCCGCGGGACGTTGAGCAGGCGCGCGAGGCGCGTTTCACCCTGCTTCCCGAGGGAGGCCGTGGGCCGGTGGCGGTGGGCGTGCGAGCGGTGCGTACCGCGGGCACCGGTGACGATCCGCCGGCGGTGATGGTGATGCAGGACATCACGCGCAAGGAGAAACTGGAGGAAGAGCAGCGGCTGGCTCGGACTCAGCTGTACCGCTCCGCCCGCCTGACTTCATTGGGGATGCTCGCCGCGGGCGTTGCCCACGAACTCAACAACCCGCTGACTGCAATCCTGGGCTTCTCCAGCGCGCTGCTCGAGCGGGTGCGCGATGACGGCGCGGCGAGTGTCGAAGAACTCGAGGAGTACCTGGGCATCATCCACACCGAAACAATCCGATGCCGCGACGTGATCGAGGCACTGTCGGGGTTCGCGATGGACCGGGAATCGCGTGTGGTTGACCTGTCGCTGCGCGACTGCGTCGGGGCCGCGGTACGCCTCCTGCTTCCGCGCGCCCACAAGTACCACGTGGCAATCGACAACCGGGTCATTCGCGACGTGTACGTGCGGGCGGACAGCAGCCGCCTTGGGCAGGCGCTGGTGAACCTGCTCACCAACGCCATCGATTTCTGCGGCACCGGCGGTGGTACGGCAGTCATCGAGGTCGACGAGAGTCCGGCGGACCAGCCAGGCAGTGTGGTGCTGACTGTGTCCGACACGGGGCCCGGTATTCCCCCGGAGATCCTTCCGCGCGTGTTCGACCCGTTTTTCACCACCAAAGAGATCGGCAAGGGAACCGGCCTGGGCCTCACCATGTGTCACAGTATCGTGAAGGAGTTTGGGGGGAGCATTGAGGTAGGCAACCGCAAGGAGGGCGGCGTGGTGGCGTCGATCACGCTTCCCGCTGCGGGCGGAGGGACAACATAGTGGAGCAGGAGCGCAAGCGGCTTGGGCGGGTGCTCGTGGTCGACGACGAGTCGTCGCTGCGCCTGCTGCTTGGCAAGGAGCTTTCGCGCGAGGGCTACGACGTGGTGGCGGTAAGCGGCGCGCAGGAAGCGCTCGAGAAGCTCGGCGAAGAGCTGTTCCACGTGGTACTCCTGGACATCGTGATGCCGGGCATGGACGGTGTGGGGCTCCTGAGACGGATCAAGGACGAAGGGCACGGCCCGGAAGTGATCATGCTGACCGGCAACGCGACGGTGGAGAACGCGATCGAGTGCATGAAGCTGGGGGCGTTCGAGTATGTCCGCAAGCCCTACTCGCTGGCCGAGCTGGTGCTGCACATCGAGCGCGCCATGGAGCACCTGCGCGAACAGCGCGGCATCCAGGCGCTTCGCGAGGAGCTCCGCAGGGCGGGCCACCGCTCGGCAATTGTCGGGCGAAGTGCGGCCATGGATCAGCTGCGCAAGCTGGTGGCGCGCGTGGCGCAGACCAATGCCACCGCGCTTGTCCTGGGCGAGAGCGGCGTGGGCAAGGAAGTGGCCGCACGGGCGATTCACATGCTCAGCCCACGACACGCCATGCCGTTCGTGGCGATCAACTGCGCATCGTTCAGCGAAACGCTCCTCGAGAGTGAGCTGTTCGGCCACGAGAAGGGCGCGTTTACCGATGCGAAGGTGCAGAAACGCGGGCTGGCCGAGATGGCGGACGGGGGCACGCTGTTCCTTGACGAGGTGGGGGAGATCCCGCTGCGGTTCCAGGCCAAGCTGCTGCGTTTCCTCGAAACCAGCGAAATACGGCGCGTGGGCGGGACCAGCGATATCAAGCTGAACGTGCGCATCCTGTGCGCCACCAACCAGCCGCTCGAGGAACTGCTGCAGCGGCGGCAGTTCCGTGACGACCTGTACTACCGGCTGAATGTGCTGTCGGTGACAGTCCCGCCGCTGCGTGACCACAAGTCGGATATCCCGCAGCTGGTCAGCACGTTCGTGGTACAACTGGGATTCCAGAAGGTGTTCGACCGCGACGCGCTGCGCATGCTGCAGGAGTATGACTGGCCGGGGAACGTGCGCGAACTGCGCAACGTCGTTGAGCGCGCCTGTATCATGAGCGGAGGCACCACGGTCAGCACCACCGACCTCGCCTTCGTGGTTCCTGCGGGCCTTGCTGCGTCCTCGTCGGCGGACGCGGCGGACGGGGTGCTCGCCGCCAGGGCCTCGGCCGGGTCCACGCTCGCCGATATGGAGCGGGAGCTTATCATGAGAACCCTCGAAGCCCAGAACGGG
>CAZJJT010000454.1:0-4285 GCA_964546395.1 uncultured Fibrobacterota bacterium | reverse complement strand
GGCTTCTTGACTACTCGCTCGATCAGGGCATGACCGCGATGGATCTCTTGCCGCCGCACGCCGCGTTTCCCTATGTGGTAATTCTCAGCGGGCTGGCCACGCGGCTGCAGACCAGTGAAGCGCTTCGGGCAGGAGTGGCCTGGGTGGTCGACAAGGGCACGCAGCTACCACCAGAGCTGATCGACAAGGTCGCACCGGTCTGCGTTCTCGGCTACCTGCTGAAGGGTCAGCCCACACCCTACCGTCAGGCGTTCGAGCGCCTCGCCGACCCGGTTCCGCCGGCAGGCCTGCGCGAGTGGTCATCGCGGAGTTTCATGAGCGTGCGCAACCTCCAGAGCGTGTGCAAACTCTACTGCGGGCTGTCGCCCACTGGCGTGTTGGCCGCACACAGCGGCCTGCTGTACCTGCTGAAACGCAACTGCTGCCTCACCGGCAGGGACAGGCCACCCGCGGAGCGGCAGGTGTTCGATGCTCTCGACGTGCTGCGGGAGCATGCTGGCAGAATCATCGCCGAACGGCAATAGGGGCCTGTGGTTCCAGGCACCACTTGACAGACGGCCGCCGGTCAATCAATTTAGGGGCTGAGACACCGGGGGAGTGACATCGGGAATCATCCAGTTATCCAGCCGGGAAGCGGGGGACCTATGTCGGCTCTCAGGTACGCACTGCCGTTGGCGCTGCTCATGCTGAGCGCGCACTCGGGTATCGCCCAGACCGATTCACTGCCCGCCCGGGCCGAGAAGTACTTCGCGACGCTCATGGCGCGGTTCGAGAAGACGGCCCAGGGCAAGTTCGCGCGGGGGACCGACCGCGCAGCACTCGACCGCCACCTGGTATGGGTGATGGGGCAGTTTCCGACGATGCACTCGTTTGTGAAGACGAACTCGAAGGGGAAGGTGATCAACAGGGTGTCGTTCGGCAAGGTGCCGAAGAGAGTGGTGGCGGATATCCCCGATGACACCTGGTACTCGTTTCTGAAGAGGAACCAGGGCGCGCGGGAAAGCATCTGGTTCGACCGCGAAAGCGGGCGCTACTACCTGGTCTGGAGCAGGCCGGTGGAGCTGGGCGCGGACAAGACGTTCGCCGGTGTGCTGGCGGTAAAAATCGACCTGTGGGATACGTTCCACAAGTTCGCCAAGACCACCGGTGAACCGTGGCTTGCCTTCGTCAACGGCAAAGCGCTGTACTCGCGCGACTGGAAACGCACGAAGGAGTACTCGAGCGGGCAGTTCGCAATCCCCGGTGTCAAGACCGCCACCATTCGCTACGCGGGCCGGGGCGGGGAAGCCGAAGTGGCTGAAGTGGGGTTGGCCGACTCGTCCGAGCAGGCCGACGTGGTGGCCATCGAAGAAGAAGAACGGCCACGTGGCAAAGGGGCGGGAGCGTTCCTGATCGTCCTGCTGCTCATGGTTGCGGTCGGGTCGGGCGTAACCGCCTACCTGTGGTACCGCAGGAAGCAGGCGGACATGCTGAAGGCGATCGACCGCATGCCGCCGAGCGAAGGGCCGGGCGCCGGGTAGCGGCCACACGCCGCTCGCGGCTGCCGGGTTCCCGAAAGTCTCAGTACTCCTCGAGGTGGTAAAACTCGGCGTTCTCCACCCACTCCTTCGGGCGGCGCACGAACATGATCAGGCTTTCCACCACCTTGACATGTCGCCGCTCCTCGCTCAGCACCTGCCCGATAATCGCCTTTTCCACGTTGGTGGACGCCTGCTCGAGCGCGTTCTCGTAGAAACTGACGCTGGCCTGCTCGACGTTGAGCGCCTTGGCGTACGCCGTCTCCGCGCTCTGCATCGCTTCCAGCCCCACGGTGTCATCGCCTACCCCTTCCCGCAGCGCGGCGAATATACGGTTGACATCCGCAACGATGCTGTCGGTCGCCCACGTCTCGGCTGGCATGCTCTGCTCGAACGAATCGAACAGCTCGTAGTGGCGCTGCTCCTCCTGGGCCAGGAGGTTGAACACGCCTGCGACGTTGGCGTTGTTGGCTGCCGCGGCAAGTTCGAGGTACAGCGCCTTGCCGCGTGCCTCAATCTGCTTCGCGGTCTGCCATACGGTTGGCATACGGTTCCTTTCGCTTCGGGTATGCCGGACAGATACATGAAGGCAGGCAGGCAATGCCAGTCCTCGTGCGGCTCGGCTACTGCGCCGCTGCTTCACGCATGTACCATGCGGTGCCGGCCGCAAGCAGACCCAGGAGAACTATCGCTCCTGCTGATGGTGCACTTCCCGCCGCCGCCGCCGAGAAGCCGTCCGCCACACACCGGGCCAGGGCGCTCATGTCCACCCCCAGAGCGGGAAGAAGGGCGCAGGACAGCAGTGCCGAAGCCGAGAGGACGGTTGCGCGGAGCCAGTACGGCGGTCGTCGTGGCGGCAGGTGGACCATCACCCCGGCCGCAAACCCGTTGTCCGCGACATGCTCCTGCTCGCCAAATATGCTCTTCATGACGGTGTCAAGCTCGTTGTCGTTCATGTGGTACCTGCCATTTCCGCGGCACCCAGCACGCGCCGCATCTTCTCCCGCCCGCGGTTGATGTGTGTCTTGACCGTACCCAGTGGCACTCCCATGGTGGCGGCTATCTCCTCGTGCCGGTACTGGTGGCCGTAGAACAGCGCCAGTGCCATCTTCTCCTGAGCCGACAGCCCCGCCATGGCACGCCGGATATCCACGCGCGCCAGTGCCCGGCTGTCGAAGGACGGTTCCACGGGGGGAGCGACGTCCTCGATGTTACCGTAAGTCTCTGCCCGGCGGGCCCGCGTGCTCGATACGTACGCGTTGTAGGCTATGCGGTACAGCCACGTCGAGAACTTCGAGCCTCCCTCAAACGAACGAAGACGGCGGTACGCCTTGATGAAGGTCTGCTGCGCGATATCGTCCGCCACGGCCCCGTCTCCTCCGGTCATCTTGCGAAGCAGCGACCGAACATCTGACTGGTAGCGCCGCACCAACTGGTCGAACGCGTTCCGGTCGTCGTGGGCCAGAACGCGCGCGATGAGGTCGGCATCCGAGAACCCGGTCACAGCCTCAAACGTCCCCGTTGCCCGACTTCCGCTCCAGCTTCCATACCACGAGGTGGCCCACCCCGATGAGGCCGGGGATCAGGCCCACAGCCCACAAGCCGGAGAAACTGGCCAGGCCGGAGAACAGTGTGAAGAACAGCGCCAGTCCCAAACCCGTGGCGATCAAGGTGATACCTCGACGCAGATCGGACCTGGGCAGCCGATTGCTGCTGAGCAGCTGCGGAGGAATGGGCTGGTGCTGATCGACCATCTCACGCATCGTTCTGTGCCGCAGCACTTCCTTGCGGTACCCGAGCATCAGCGGAATGGCGGTCAGCAGGACGATGGTGCCGAAGACAGCGATGATGCCGGAGAGCGGCACCACGTCGCTGAGTATCCGGTCGAGGTTCGCACTGGGAACGGCCTCGGCCGGCGCCACGGCCGGTTCTGTCATCGTGGTGTCGGCATTGACAATGCCGACCAGGACCGCCATCAGTGCGGCAGCGGCCAACGCGGTACGAACAAGGCACATGTGGGCCTCCCTCTGGATTGCGGCACTCCTCAGCAAACTATGTCGCGGACGAACATCTGTGCGCTGCGTGGTCATGATCTGTCCCCCTTTTCCGTCGGGTGGTTGGTTACGGTTTCTGACCGGTCTCAACCATTGGACGCAGCGAACGGGGAGTTTGGATTCAGCCGGCTGTCCTACCCCTCGAACACGCCCTTGCCCTCCCGCACGACCTCGGGCTGCGCGCCGGTGAGGTCGACCACGGTCGAGCTGCGGGGGTCCTCGAGCACTCCCGCGTCCAGCATCACATCGACCTCATTCAGCATGGCGTGCCGCACCGACTCGGGGTCGCCCCGGAGATCGCTCGAGGAGAGCCGGATGCTGGTGTTGGCCAGCGGCACCCCGAGCAGCTCGACAAGCTGCAGGCACGTGGGGCAGTCGGGCATGCGGATGCCCACGGTCTTGCGCTTGGGGCAGACCCGCTTGGGAACGATGTTGGCTGCCGGGAGGACAAACGTGAACGGGCCCGGCAGGTGGTGTTTCATGATACGGAACTGCATGTTGCCGATCCGTGCGTACGTGCTCATCTGCGAGAAATCGCTGCAGACGAAGGAGAACGTGCGGGTCTTGTCTCTGTCAAGCAGGCGGCCGATCTTCTCGATGCCCTTGGGGTTGCTCACGGCCGAGCCGATACCGTATACCGTGTCGGTCGGGTATACGCACACCCCGTCCGCGTGGTGCAGCACCGCCACGGCACGCTCCAGGTGTCGCCGCTGT
>CAZJJT010000453.1:0-4305 GCA_964546395.1 uncultured Fibrobacterota bacterium | reverse complement strand
AACCGCACGGCCACTGCGCCAGAACAAAGGGAGTACGGCAATGAGACCCACACGCTGCACCCTGCTCACAACGGTCCTGCTTACAGCCGCCACGACGTGGAGCGCTTCGGTCACCTACACCATCAATCCCGACACCCGCTACCAGACCATCCGCGGGTTCGGCGGTATGATCTACGAAGGCAACACCGATGATGTGCCCGACTTGGTGAACGAGCTGGGCGTGAGCATCGTGCGCTTCGAGCTGAGCGGCCTGAACACGGCCGAGACGCAGATCACCGAGGACGGACTCATCGACGCGCTCAAGAGCGCCGGTGTCACAACCTTCATCGCCACCCCCTGGTCCTCACCGTCGCAGTTCGAGAAAGCAGACAACGAATTCGACACGACCAAGTCGGACGCGTGGCTGGACTGGTGGGTCGGGCGGGTGAAGATGTTCGAGCAGCGCCACGGTATCGAACTGTTCGGCGCAAGTATCCAGAACGAGCCGCAACTCGGCCCGGTGTACTACGATGTCACCAACTACACGCCGGTCGATTTCCGCCACCTGGTGCGCAAGATCGGCCCACGCCTCGCCTTGGAGGGAATGTCGACGAAGGTCCTCTGGTCCGAGAGCGTCATGGCGATGAACTGGCGCGGGTGCCTGGGAGCGGTAGCCGCTGACACGTCAGCCATCGGCGGCAGCCAGTACGCGCCGTACTTCTGCATACACGCCTATGACGCGAACGGCATGACACCCACTTCCGGCAACGCCGCTGCCTGGCTGCCGGTGGCGGACATGACCACCCGCTACGGCAAGGAAGCGTGGCTGACCGAGACGAGCGGCGTGAGCGGTTCCTCCGACTGGGAGCACGCGATCAACTGGGCGAGCTTCTTCTACTCGACGCTCAAGTACGGCAAACTCTCGGTGTACGTGCACCACTACGTGGCGCACCCCAACGTAGGGGGTTCGTACAACTACATGCTCGAGGGCAACACGAAGTACCCGTGGTACTACGCGGCGCGCAGCTTCTGGTACTTCATCAGGAAGGGGGCGGTGCAGATAGACGCCACCAGTGACAACGCGGCGCATGCGGCGCCGCTTGCCTTCGCACATCCCGACAATCGCACGCTGACGCTCGTCTTTGTCAACCCGACCACCGAGACAGTCCAGGCGACACTCTCGGGCCCGGGCCTTCCGCAAAGCTACGAGCGCCACCTCACCGCCAGCGGCCAGAACTGCGTTGACATGGGTACGCTCACCGCCGGCGCCATCTCGCTGCCGCCCAGCAGTATCACCACGCTCGTGGCCGGCGACTACGATTTCACCGTGACATCGGCACACCCGTCGCGCTCACACCTGTCCCGCCTGCCGGCCGCCGTGCCGGCCGTCCGTGTGCGTTACTCGCTTGACGGCAGAGCGGCGGGCACGGTCGGCCGCGGCGTGTGCGTGCTGGATGACCACGGCACGGGCAGGCTCGAGTGCGGAATCTCCGCCGCAGCCCGGCGCCGCACGGCGGAATCTGCACGGTAGGGCCCGGGACGCTGGCAAGCGTGGGGACGGTGCTCTGCCGTTCTCCTCTCCCGGGCGCATGGTACCGCGTGCCGACCCGGCCCCCCTGTCACATCGAGGCCCGCTGAGAACAGCCGAACCGGTCGTGTTCCGCCTGCGCCAACGCGGTTCGTAGCATATATTTGCGCAGGGGGAGGGACGGCAACAAGCCAGACAACGGAGGGGGTACAATGGCAAGGCAACGGCGGGTCGCATTCGGAGTGGCAGGCGCATGCATGGTTCTTGTGGTCAACAGCACACCCGCGGCACCCGTTGCCACGGGTCCCCAGGCACGCGCGTTCCTTGGGGGCGCCAGCGGCAAGCTTGTCTACACCAAGCTTGACTGCAACGACAACTCGTGCAACAAGCAGGGCCGTTCGCTCTGGTATGTCGATTTCAGCGAGAGCACGCTGACCGAGCGCCAGGTGGTCGACTATCATTCCGAGAATACCGAGCCGCGCAACACGATTATCTCCCCCGACGGCGACTGGATTGTGTACAACACACGCCAGCGGGACAACCCGCTCTACATCAACCGGCTCGTGCAGAACTCCACGACGCGTATCGACATGGGTGACGGCGCCGTGCCGGTCTGGTGGACCAAACCCGGGACCGCCGAACTCTACGTGATATACGTCGACAATGACCTCGAGGACGGGGGGTGGATGGGCGGGTACAACGGGGGGTTCCCCAATAGCTCGACCGGTGCTACCCGGTGCCGCCAGGTCAACCCTGTCACCATGGCCTCGATAGGAAGCGCGCAGCGGATCATGTCGTACCAGGCAAACGGCGGGAGGTCGGTCAGCGGCGCATGGATGTTCACCGCCGGGGGCTGTCCGGGCACGTTCCGTATCGACCCGACGGGTACTTCGGACGTCACGATCTACGAGGAAATCAGCCTGAGCGTTGATGCGTGGAGCGACAGCGACAGTCTCGACGGCTGCAACCCCTCGATGTCACCGCACGCCAACGACAACGACCTGCGGGTGATGTACGTGCTGCGCAACGGCAACGAGAACCATCGCGGCTACTGGGTGTGCGACGTGCGCGGCGACAACCGCCAGAAATTCATCTGGGACAATACCGAAAACCCCTACTTCGACGAGCCGCAGTGGTCGAACCACGCCGACTACGCCGCGGCCAAAGCGTCCAGGGAACTCACCACCGCACCGTTTGACATCTATATCTACCGGGTGTGGAACGGCTCGCATCTCAAGATTCTCGAGGGCAACTACTCGTTCCCTTACCTCTGGATCGATCCGGCCACTATCGGCACCGCAGCACCCGCCCCGGCCAGGCCCGCATCGCGTGACTGGCGACTGGCTCTTGCCGGTGGCGTGCTCCGCAGCACTGGTGCAGCAGGCAGGCTGTTGGTGGTGGATTCGCGCGGGCGCGCAGTGGTGTCGACAGTCGTGTCCGGCACAGAGGACTGCGTGGTGCTTCGTGCCATGGCGCCGGGCGCATACACGGCCGTGGTACGCACGGCGGAAGAGCGCGTGATGAGCAGGCGTCTTGTCGTGGGGAATGGCCTCCGGTGAGGGCCACCCTCGGGATCGCGCTTGCAGCTGCGCTGGCCGTGCAGGCGCAGCAGCCGATCACTGTCCTCGAGCCCAACGGCGGCGAGACGTACGCGCTCGGCGACACGATGCATATCCGCTGGGATGCCGACCAGTCGACGCCGCTGGTGATGCTTGAGATGTCGATGGACAGCGGGGAGAGCTGGTACGGGGTCTACACGTCGGGTATCCCGGTTGACACATCAATATGGGGCGACTACCCCTGGGTAGTCACTGACAGCCTGCCGGACGCGTACGAGAATGTCTCTACAGTGTCCTCGAGGTGCCTGGTCCGGGTCCGCAACTATGTCGATCAGGTCACCAACGATATCTCCGATGGCGTGTTCACGGTGCTCGCAGAGCACGCCACTGTACAGACGCCAAGCGACCCCGATGACTGCGGGTGCGGCTCGGGCACCGGCACCGCGCTGCTGGTCCCCCTCGGGTTCCGGTTGACACGACGGTTGAAGAAGAGGAGGCGCTCCGCCTGAGCGCTTCCCTCATTCAAACGTACAGCCGACCACCTCGTGGTAGGTGTCGTCGTGCGCCGATATCCCCCGCATGGTCGGAAACGGGTACCAGCTGCCCGTGGTGTGGCCGCGGAACACGCAGTCGGTGAGGTAGAACCCGCCGCTGTGGTCGTTGGTCACGAAGAATATCGCCGCGCCGTAGGCGTTCACCCGGTTGTACTCGAGCAGACACCCGTACAACCTCAGCTCCATGTAGTTGCCGTCGTTGTAGATCGCGCCACCACTCCCGCCGCCAGGCGTGCCTGACTGCGCCGGGTTCCCACCGTTACCGATCGCCCGGTTGCAGGCAAAGTATGAGTTGTAAATCGACCACGACACACCGATACTGCTGATGCCGCCGCCGTTGGCACCGAAGTTGCCAAGGGTATCATTGCCCCCAAACGTGCAGCGGGTGACATACACTGGCAAGCCCTGGTACTGGCTGAACACGCGCACCGCCGCGCCGCCCACATCCGGCCCCAGGCTGTCGCAGGTGTTGTTGAAAAAACGGCAGTTCACCATCTTGAAGCGCCCTCCGCGGACCCAGATTGCCCCGCCGCCGTCATACTCGGTCTCGTTTCGCGAGTTGCCATCGACAAACGTGAGGTTCTGGACAGTGAGTCGCGGATGGTCCTGGTCCTGGCAGTGCGGCGTGGTCCAGACCTGGTTGGGATCGCACGTGTTCATGTACAGGATGCGCGTGCGGCCACCG
>CAZJJT010000452.1:2168-4317 GCA_964546395.1 uncultured Fibrobacterota bacterium | reverse complement strand
ATCTCCTGCCAGCGGACCCCGAGCGTGCGCGTGTGCTTCATGACCAGGCCGATCTGCGCGTCACGGTCGGCGGGACCGCACACCACCGTGAGCCGGTAGGCGGGACGTCCCTTCTTCATGAACACCGGCACCCACGATACGTCCAGCGCCCCGGCCCGCATGCACTCCTCAGCCGCAAACGCCATCACTTCGCCGCTCACATGGTCCATGTCACTCTCGAGCACACACACACAGCCGTCAGCTGCCGCCCCCGCCGCGGCCAGCACGAATGCCCGCAGCACGTTGGCGTGTCCGGCAACATCCCTGTCACCGCACCCGACCCCGCATGCCTCGATCACGCCCGAGGGCAAACCCGCGCACTGGCTCCCCAGTGCCGTCAGCACCGCGGCACCCGTGGGCGTCAGCAATTCCCCGTCGACATCAAGCCCCCGGAACGCGAGGCCTTGTATCATCCGTGAGGTCGCCGGGACCGGCACCGGCATCTCGCCGTGCGCCGTCTTCACGGTCCCGTGCCCGTCTGTAAGCACCGAGAACCGCACCTCGTCAATACCCAGGTACTCCATGCACAGCGCGGCCCCCGCGATGTCGACAATCGTGTCTACCGCACCAATCTCGTGGAAATGCACATGCTCGACACTGGTGCCATGGACAGCCGCTTCTGCTTCCGCGAGGCGGGTCAATACGTTCCGGGCACGCTCGACTGCACGCGCGGGGAACTGTCCAGCCTCGATGATATCGACGATGTCATGCAGATGGCGGTACTCGGTGGGAGTATCCCAGGCGAGTTTCATGTGCGTGGCGGCCATGCCGTGGCGCTTCAGCCGCTCGGTACCGACCTGCAGTCCGGGTATCGGCAGTCTGCCCAGATCAGCCTGCAGTTGGTCCACCGGCGCGCCGGCATCGAGTAGCGCCGCCAGTATCATGTCACCGCTCGCCCCGCACATCACGTCGAAGTACACCGTGCGCATGGCCCTGTCCGTCCCCCATCGCCTGATGGAAATACTAAGGAAAAAGCCATGCGAATATATATTTCATCGCCCTGAACTCCCCGTGACTGCCACAATGGAACTGACCGGCCGCATCATCGAGCAACACAAGAGCCTGTACCATGTCGATACGGGTGAACGGGTGGTTGTTGCGGGGCTGCGCGGCCTGCTGAAGCGCGGACACGACAAGCCATGCGTGGGCGACCGGGTGGCAGTGGTGGCGGAGGAACCACCCGATGACAGTGTGCCGGTGATAACGGCCCTGTTGCCACGCCGCAACCGCCTCCTTCGTCCCGCAATCGCCAATGTTGATCAGGCCCTGCTGCTCGCGACTCTGCGCGAGCCCGTGGTAGAGCGTGAGACAATTGACCGCTTCCTCGTACAGATGGACTACCTCGAATTGCCGGCTGTCGTGCTGTTCAACAAGACCGACCTTCTTGACACACAGGACACCCGGCGCATGGAACAGGCAATGCGGGCCTACGAGGCGGCCGGGTACCCTTGCGTGGCGTTTTCGGCCCGCGCCGCTCCCCTCCCCGAGCAGCTGCTGGGGCTGTGCGACGGGCGTGTGTCGACCCTCGCCGGGGCGTCGGGCGTCGGCAAGAGCACGCTGCTCAACGCCCTGGTGCCACGACTCGCGCAGGCCACGGCCGAGGTCTCGCCCAAGACCGAGCGTGGTGTCCACACAACTACGTCCACACGGCTGCTCAGGGTCTGTCCCGGCACCTATGTCGCCGACACCCCCGGGTTTGTGGCACTCGAACTGCCCCCTGTCAACGAGTGGGACCTGCAGCTGCACTTCCCCGAGTTGCTCCCCTTCGTCGGTGCCTGTCGGTTCAACAACTGCCAGCACCTCGAGGAGCCCGGGTGCGCGGTGCGCGAACAGCTTGCGGGCGGCTCGCTCGACCCCGATCGCTACGCGTCTTATGTGCGGTTCCACGCCGAGCTGTCGGCGCGACCCCGCCGGAACCGTTGATCGGCTCTGGATCTATATTGCGTCAAGCGCGGCCGCCGCCGATGAGCGTCGCTGCGCAGTCGACAATGATACGAAGCGCTGATGACCTTGCGAGACTCGTCGACCGTATCCGCGCCAGCGGCCGCGTTGCTCTCGACACCGAATTCGTCTGGGAACGCACGTTCTTCCCCCGGCTGGGTATTGTCCA
>CAZJJT010000452.1:0-2158 GCA_964546395.1 uncultured Fibrobacterota bacterium | reverse complement strand
GTCACGGCGCGTATCTGGGTCAGGCTCCACAGGAACACCGCGAGGGGGACCGTCGCGAGTCCCACCTCGAGATTTGCGGGCTTCGACCGCAGACGCAGCGAAAGCTGGAGTGACAACAACGACAGGATGCATACGAGCGGCAGGTAGTCCATGACCTCCGAGCGCACGTCGAAGACGTAGCCGAGTGCGTGCTGGTGGACGCCTGCGGGAACTTCTCACTGGAGCCGCTGGGCGCAATTCTCGGCGACAGTACAGTCCAGAAGATCCTGCACGACGCGCAGCAGGACCTGACCATCCTTCGCCGCGCTACCGGTGCTTCGCCCCGCAACATCTTCGATACCCGTACCGCCGCCGGCTTCTGCGGACTCGTCGCCACCGTTTCGCTGCAGGACCTGATGTCCTCGCTGCTGCACATCGATCTGGCCAAGACCGAAACGCGTACCGACTGGCTTCGCCGCCCGCTTACCCAGCGCCAGGTGGAGTACGCGCTCGACGACGTGCGGCACCTGGTGCAGGCGCGCGACGAGTTGGTACGCCGCGCGGAGGAGCTGGGCAACGGGAAATGGCTGCTCGAAGAGATGGAGCAATACGATGATGCGCAGCTCTACGAAGAGCGCGAACCGCGACTGCAGTACGAACGGGTGAAGGGATGCGGCAAGCTTCGCGGGAAGAAGCTCGCCGCGCTGCGCGAACTTGCCGCGTGGCGGGAACTCGAAGCACGTCAGCGCGATATCCCGCGCGAGCACGTTCTGCCCGACACGGCTCTTCTCGCGATTTGCCAGAACAGTCCCTCCGCTTCCGGGGAACTGCAGCAGATCCACGGCCTCTCCAGCACCGCTGTCACACGCTACTCGCAGCAGCTTCTCGACTGTGTGGCGGCCGGCAACGCCGTGCCACGACGTGAGTGCCCCCGCATCGGTCCGCGCCACCGCAGGGCGAATGTGCGCACGCTGGTCGACCGCGCACTCACCCATATCCGCCAGCGCTGCGCCGAGCAACGTATCGACGCTCAACTTGTGGTGAGCCGAGCCGAGCTCACCGCCCTCGCCCACGATCCCGAGGCGCAACCGCCCGAGTCACGTCTGATACGCGGGTGGCGGCGAGAGTTCGTGGGCGAAGAAGTCTCGGCGCTGCTCACGCGCCGGCGAGGCGAGAGAGACCGGGCCGACCGGCAATAACAAGACCCCCGGCAGGACATGCCAACCGGGGGCCTCTGCTCAGTAGAACCCAGGGGAGGTTCACCGGCTGCCAGGAACTGGGGAGACCCTGACAGTACCGTCTGAGAAACGCAACTGGCTCACCACCAGCCCCGTCGATTCACGCGCGCTTCCCACGGCGCGCCGGCCGGTAAGTGTGTACGTACGCACCGCCGCCACGTCCGCCCGAGACCGTATCTGCGCCCGGCAAGCCTGCTTCGTGACCGGCAGTGAAGGGTTGTAGTCCCCGCCATAGAGCGTCGTGATACTGTTGCCAGGGAGCGTCAGCGAGCTGCCCGACGTGCCCTGGTCGGCACAGGTAATCGAAGAAGACGTCGAAACGTACTTGTGGAACGTGGGCAGCCCCTGCCCCGACAGCGTGACTTCCCTGCTCGAACTGTTCGCGTTGATCAGCACAAGACTCAGCGTGTTGTCCGCATCGTGGTGGAACCCAACCGCGAACAGCAGATCGTCGTCGGAAATCGCGTCGATCATCACCGCTCCCGGCCTGATGTAGCGCGCGTAGTGCTTGTGGATGTAGTAGAAGTCGGTCGGAGTCTCTCCCACCATGATATGCTCAGCATCGGCGCTGCCTCCCGAGATCGTCCACCACACCCACGCGGCCAGCTTGCCGTACTTCAGCGCGACATAGATCATCTCGGCCAATTGCAGGGAGCCGCTCCAGTTGTGCGTGTAGCCGGAGGTCTCGGTCATCCACAGCGGCAGCCCTGTCGTCCGAGTGTTGTTGTAGGCCCGCGTCCAGAGCGTTACCGAGTTGGAGGAAGGCTGCGGGTGCACACCATCGTTGTACCCGTGCACCGCGAAGGCGCCCATCTGGGCGCGCGAGTCCGCGTCCTGCATCAGCGTCCCCTCGAACACGCCCCAACTCGCAAGCATGTGCTCGGCGCCGAATATCCTGATGTTCGGATGGGAAGCATGGATAATCGGTCCGGCGACTTTGA
>CAZJJT010000451.1:2997-4320 GCA_964546395.1 uncultured Fibrobacterota bacterium | reverse complement strand
CGTGCTCGACGCGATCTTTGCGAACATACCGCAGATGACGTACGACAGCTCGTGGTACCGCTACACCATTGACAGCGACAACTCGTACGAAGTGGGAATGACATTCGGGTTGCCGATGTCGAAGATCGAGGAGGGCACCTGGGTGCTGGACAGCTCGACGTACACGTTCACGGCCACGGCGGCGTGGCGTGTCGAGGGCATGGGCACGCTGGTGCCAATCCCCAGCGACAGCATTCCTGGTCCGTACACCGGGATCCGTGACGGGTCTGACATCTCGTTCGCCACCTTCGTCAATGTCATGGATGGACGGCCGCTCGGACCACTCACCCTTCACAGGCAGTAGCGTATGGTGTCCGCCGGGCCTGTCCACCGGGCCCGCCGGGACGGAGGTATCATGCAGAGACGCAGGAGTCTGGGCTTCAGGTTCATCGCGGTGTCAGTCACGGTACTGACCGTGGTGTTGGCCGTCATCTCGGTTGTGATGCTGACGCTGGTGAATGCCCAGAGCAGGGCAGCGACCGAACAGGAAGTCGCACGATCGCTCGATGAGTTCCGCCGCACCGGCCAGCTCTACGTGGACCTGCTCGCACGGATTTCTCCCGACGCAGTCATGGGTATGGATCTGTACGCGCTGAAGACGAACGCGGCGGAGGTGGCGGCCGCGCCCGAGGTCGTGCAGATCCAGATCATCGACAAGGCGGGCATCACACTCTACGAGTACAAGACCGAAGCCGGTCTTGCCGAGCTTGCATTGCCGCGCGGTATCGACGTGGGCAAGAGGCTCACGGTGTTCGAGAAGCAGTTGCGGACCGACCCCGAGAAGACCGGCGTGGAGAAGGCGGTGGGGACGGTGACAGTGGTGCTGAAGAACGACCAGGTGGCGCTGACGGCGCGCGAGCAGATTGATGAGCAGCGTCGCGCGCTGTGGATCCAGAGCATCAGTGCGGTTGTGGCGTTGCTGGCACTCGAGCTGATCGTTTCGCTTACCCTCTACTGGGTAACCCGTACACAGGTAACGAACCCCATCGCGCGCATCGTCTCCGGGCTCACCACGGGCTCACAGCAGGTGGCGGTCACCTCCGAGCAGCTCTCGATGTTCGGCCGGCAGGTGTCGGACGGCGCCAACAACCAGGCGTCAAGCCTCGAGGAGATCTCTGCCAGCCTCGAGGAGATGTCGGCCATGACACGACAGAATGCCGACAACGCGCACCAGGCCGACCAGTTCATGGGTGAAGTGCGGCGGTCGGTGGAGGGGGGGCGCGAGTCGATGCAGGGTCTGAACACGGCGATGGATGACA
This sequence comes from uncultured Fibrobacterota bacterium, assembly GCA_964546395.1. Taxonomy (GTDB): domain Bacteria; phylum Fibrobacterota; class Chitinivibrionia; order Chitinivibrionales; family CAZJJT01; genus CAZJJT01. The sequence goes on along the minus strand of CAZJJT010000451.1, from coordinate 3,022 downwards.
TCAAACAGTCTTCCTCCGAGACGGC
>CAZJJT010000451.1:0-2987 GCA_964546395.1 uncultured Fibrobacterota bacterium | reverse complement strand
AGATCATCCGCACCATCGACGAGATCGCCACGCAGACCAACCTCCTTGCGCTCAACGCCGCGGTGGAAGCCGCACGGGCGGGCGATGCCGGGCGGGGCTTTGCGGTGGTGGCTGATGAAGTGCGGTCGCTGGCACAGCGCAGCGCCGAGGCTGCGAAGAACACAGCTTCGCTCATCGAGCGCTCGCAGAAGGCCTCGACCACGGGTGTCGACATGGCATCGCGCTCTACGGCCACCATGGAGAGCATTGCCACGAGCGCCACGAAGGCGGCGGAGATTGTGGGTGAGATTGCCGCGGCGAGCAAAGAGCAGTCGCAGGGGATCGAACAGCTGAACGGAGCGGTTACACAGATGGAGAAGATCACGCAGAACAACGCCGCCAACGCCGAGGAGGCCGCTTCAGCGAGCCGCGAGCTTGCCGACCAGGCACAGGGCCTTGACGGTATGGTGGGTGAGCTGGTGGCAATCGCTGGGATCTCTGAGGAACAGGTCGCCCGGCGCCAGTCGCCACACCGCACGCTGCACACGGGGCCCTCCTCTGCACGCATCCCGTTCGCCCGGCCGGCGCTTCGCGAGCCGGTGCGTGTCCACTCACGGACACATTCGCGGAGCCCCGATGAGGTGATCCCGCTGGACGGAGATGATGGGTTCGAGGAGTTCTGAGATGCGTGCGTTCACCATGAGTACGCTTTCCGGGCCCGGCATCCCTGCGCCGGGCCCGCTGCGCGATCAGGCCATTGACTCACCTAAGTCCTTATCGTACAATCGGGCAGAGTCGGCGCCCCTCACACCACGGCAGCAGCCACCGTGCCACGTTCCTGCTGGCGGTCTCGTTCCCTGGAGGTACCGATGAACTGGCGTGGGTCGAGTATTGCTGTCCGGGTCATGAGTTCGTCGATCGCCGTGCTGACAGTGCTCATTCTGCTGAGCGGAGGAGTGCTGTACTTCTACGGCCAGTCCCAGTTGAGCGCAGCCGCCGCAAGCGAGCGGCAGATAGTGCAGCAGAACCTGCATGCCAAGGGACGGCTCCTCAGCGACATCGTCTCGAACATGGCGTCTGAAGCGATCATGGCGCTCGACCTGTACGCGCTGCAGCATCTGGCGACTGAGGCAAGTCGCGATGAAGAGGTGGCGGCTATCCAGATTTACGACGAGTCGGGGATGCTGCTGCATGAGACCAGCAAGGAAGTGGCGAACAGCGCCCCGGAGAACCTCGTATCGGTAGAGCGTGACGTGGTGACCGACGCGGCCAAGATGGGTGTGAGCAAGAAGATCGGCCTCATTCGCATTGTGCTGAGCAACCACAAGCTCCGCATGGCGCTCAGTGCACAGGAGGACCGTGCCCGCCGGTCCCGCAGCGGACTGCTGTTCGGCACCTTCGCCATCGCGATCATCATCGATCTGCTTATCGCCGCTACCCTGCTCGCCATCATCCGCGGCCTCGTGGTGCGTCCGATTGCCAACGTTATCCGCGGTCTTACCGGCGGTTCGCAGCAGGTCGCTTCGACATCAGAGCAACTCTCGCAGTTCGGGCGCATGGTGTCCGACGGTGCGAACCACCAGGCGTCGAGTCTCGAGCAGATCTCGGCCAGCCTCGAGGAGATGTCCGCGATGACGCGGCAGAATGCGGACAACGCCGGCCAGGCCGACAAGCTCATGCGCGAAGTCCGTCAGTCGGTGGAAAGCGGGAGTGCATCGATGGAGCAGTTGTTCGCGGCCATGGGCGATATCCGCGACTCGTCGAACGAGACCGCCAAGATCATCAAGACCATCGACGAGATCGCGATGCAGACCAACCTGCTGGCGCTGAATGCGGCGGTGGAAGCGGCGCGGGCGGGTGACGCCGGGCGGGGTTTCGCGGTGGTGGCCGATGAGGTGCGGACGCTGGCGCAGCGGAGCGCCGAGGCCGCCCGCACGACTTCCTCACTCATCGAGCGTTCGCAGCATGCTTCGGGCACCGGGGTCGACCTTGCCGAACAGTCGTCAGAGGCCATGCGCGGCATCGCCGTGAGCGCATCGAAGGCGGCAGACCTGGTGGGGGAAATTGCCGAAGCCAGCAAGGAGCAGGCCCAGGGGATCGAGCAACTCAACACGGCAATCTCCTCGATGGAGAAGATCACGCAGAGCAACGCGGCGAACTCAGAAGAGGCCGCTTCTGCCAGCCGTGAACTCAACGACCAGGCCAACGAACTCGACGGCATGGTGGCAGAACTCGTCGGTGTGGTCAGCGGAAGGGGCAACGCGGCGCACACCGCGCTTCCCGCGCCGCTCGCGCCAGAGGCGCGGGGTACGAACAGAAGCGGCCAGAACGTGAGTGACGTGCCGGCGGGACGTCCGGCGCGGCGCGCGAAGACCGGGGAGGACGCCGTGGCGGTGCCGGCACGGCCCACCCGTGCCATGCGGGCGATCTTCGTGCGGCCCTCGGGCGGCAGAGACCCGGAACAGGTTATCCCGCTCAAGGAAGACGAACCTTCGGAGGATTTCTAGACGCGAGCAGCAAGGAGGCACTGATGGCGACATGTCCGATCCGGCAGGAGTGCATCTACTATACCGGCGCCATGCAGGCGCTGCCCAGTGACCGCGAGTCGGTGCGCGGCCGGTTCTGCCACAGCGAGTTCGAGCAGTGTGCCCGCTACCGGGTATACGAGGCGGCCGACCAGGCGGTGCCGGAGGACCTGTATCCCGACATGCAGGAGCAGGCCGACAAGATGATCTCGCAGGGCGAGACCATCCGGTTCACGGCGAGGAGAAAGACCGAGTAGTTCAGCGCTCGCTGAAGACCCGTCCGCGACCGCACAACATCTCCATCGGCCGAAACTCGTGGTCGGCGGGGAGGCGTTCGACAATGGCGGCACGGTGCTCGCGGATGATACGGTAGGCTTTGCCCATGCGGCGCGAGCGGTACACCCGCCACCTGCCGTCCACCACTTCGATTGCCGTGCAGTTGTCACACGCCACCACCACTCCCCCGTCGCGCTGCACCATCCT
>CAZJJT010000450.1:1919-4325 GCA_964546395.1 uncultured Fibrobacterota bacterium | reverse complement strand
CGACCGGCTGCAGGTGCTGGAAGTGGGTGCGATCAACTACCTGTGGCCGGCGCTCACGCTCGTGTTCGGCGTACCGATCCTCGGACTTCGGGCCCGTCCGATCCTGCTCGCCGTCGGAACGCTGATTGCGTGTGCCGGGGTGATGGCGGTGACGCTGGACCCGCACTCGCTCTCGCTGTCCTCGGCGGTTGCGCGGGTGTCGACGATGCCTCTTGCGTATGTGCTCGCACTTGTCAATTCCCTCGCATGGTCGGTGTACTCGAGCCTTGCCCGACGGATGGTGGGGAGTGAGCACGATGCCGTGCCCGTGTTCCTGTTCGCCAGCGGTGTGGCACTGCTCGGCATACGCCTGTGTGTCAACGAGACCTCGGTGTTCTCCGCGGGAACAGCCGCGACCCTCGTCTACGCGGGCCTGTTCGTTGCCTGGGGCGCGTACGCCCTCTGGGACATCGGCGTGCGCCGCGGCGACTTCCCGCTCCTCTCCGCTCTCTCCTACGCTATCCCCGTGCTGTCGACACTGCTGAGTTGCGTGGTGCTCAACGTCCGCCCGTCCTACGTTCTCTGGACAGGCGTTGCCATGGTCACTACCGGTGCAGTACTGTGCCGCATGGCGGTCGGCCGCCGAGCGACGGGGCTCAGAGCGTCCTGAGGAACGCAACGCTCTGGCGAACCGATTCCACCTTGGCGTCGAACGGGATGTGGGTTTCGTCCTCTATTGCGCACACCCCGTCGTAATCAATCGCGCGGAGTGCCTTGACATAATCGACCCACGGCACTGCACCGTTCCCGCACGTCGCGCTGCCCGTTTCCGCGTTCTTGTCCTTCGCGTGCGTGTGCACGATATACTTCCTCAGCACGCCCACGCCGTCGACCGTCCCCTCCTGCGCGCCGAACTTCAGAAGGTTGCACGGGTCGTAGTTGACGCCCAGTCCCCTGCTGTTGACCTTCGCCATGAACGCGCGCATGGTTTCGGGCTTCTCCTGGCCGGTCTCGAGCGCGAAGCAGGTGCCGACACTCTCTCCATGGCGTGCGATATCTCCCAGTGAGTCGAGCAGCACCTGGTACGCCTCAGCCGACTCATCCTCGGGTATCACGCCGGGGTGCGAGGTGACGACCGGCACTCCCATCTCCCCGGCAACGTCCAGCACCCGCTTGGTCCACGCAACCCGCTCCGCCAGTCCCTCCCGCTCGTTGAGTCCACCGAACCCGTTCACGCCGCGCAGTTGGGCGCAGAATCCGCTTATCGTGAGACCCAGGCCGCGCGCAGTCGCGGCGATCTCGGTGCGGTCCTGCGCCGTGCCCACACCGGGGTCGAGGATGCAGGGAGTGAATCCTTCGTTGATCGCCCAGGGCTGCACCGACGTGCAGCCGGCATCGGCCGCCAGTTCGAGATGCTTCTTCAGTGTGGCCACGTCGGGCGTGGCGCCAAGCGACCACAACGCGCAACCAATCTGCAGACCAGCCATGCGCTCTCCTTGGTTCAGTGTGGACCGGGAAACGGTGATGTGTGGAGCGCGCACCGGGTGCCGCTTCCACTCGACTGCTGCGCTGCGAGAAGAATCTCGGTGATATGCCGCGCGGTCCAGACAGTGGACAGTTCGGGCTGCGCGCGCTTGCGGATGCAGCGGAGCCACTCGGCATGCTGGTTCTCCCCGGCTGCGACAGGCGGGTGCTCCAGCAGCGGCGGGGCGTTTTCGCGCGTGGCGGAACTGGGGCGGAGCAGGTCGAGGCCATGGCCCTCGCTGCCCGGCCACCACAGCTTGCCGCTGGTGCCGTGTACGCGGGTCAGTGACGTTCGCGCGGGATCGCACCAGCCGGTCTCTGCCGTGCCGAGCGCGCCGTTCTCGAATTGGACAATCAGCGTGGCCGTATCTTCGAGCGTGGACGGCTTGTCCACGGTTGTCAGTCGTGCCGTCACCGACACCGCCCGCCCCAGAACCGCGACCAGGTGTGCCACGGCGTACACCCCCATGTCGAACAGCGCACCCACACCGGCCCGCTTTTCGTCGAAGAACCACAGATCGTCGGAGCGATGCGGCTCGCCGAACGCGTCGGCCACTTCGGCATAGTACACTTCGGGCCCGCCGTGGCTGTGCCGCGCCGCAGCGCCGCTTGGCGTACCGATCGCCCCCGCACACACCAGCTCGCGCATGGTGCAGATCGCCGGTTCGTAACTCGGGCGGCAGTACACCGTCAGTTCCGGATGCGCTTCGCAGGCTTCCACGAGCGCATCGGCTTGCTCCATCGTGGCGCACAACGGCTTCTGCATGAACAGGTGCTTGCCTGCTGCGAGTGCCGCGAGGCCCGCCTCCGCGTGCAAGGGGTGTGGCAGTGCCACGATCACCGCGTCCACTTCGGGGTCGGCCAGCAGTTCCTCTGCCGAGAACACGAATCGCGGGACGGCGT
>CAZJJT010000450.1:0-1909 GCA_964546395.1 uncultured Fibrobacterota bacterium | reverse complement strand
CGTCAACCTGCACAATCTCGGGGAGATGGCTCAGAGCGGCAATGCCGCCCGCCCCAAGTATGCCGACATTCACAGGGCCCATGGTGCCTCCCGTGCCCAAGTCAGGTTGAGAACGCCTCGAAGTGGATACTGCGCCGCGGGACGCCGAGTCCGCGCAACGCTTCGACTACGGCGCGCCGCAGCGACTCGGGCCCGCACACAAACGTGTCCGTCTGCCCGGGAGAGGGTCCAAGGTGCTCGCGAAGCAGTTGCTCATCGATACGCCTGCCGCCCGACTCGTCGGTGACAACCGGTACATACGTGAACGCCTCGTGCTGCGTCGCCGCCCTCCCGAACAACCCGCCGTCCACCAGTTCCGCACGTGTGCGCACGCTCCACACCAGCGAGACAGGGCAGGCAAACCCCCGCGAGTCCCACTCGGCCACGATAGAGAGGAACGGCGTGATGCCGATGCCGCCGGCGACAAACAGGTACCGCGCCGCGTGCCCGTCGGGCGTGAACCTCCCATAGGGCCCGTCAAAGACAAGCCTGTCTCCAGGGCGCACCGACTGCAGGGCAGTGGTGTAGTTGCCGAGGGCCTTGGCAGTGAGTGAGAGGGAAGCGGTTCCGGGCGGCGAAGAGATAGTGAACGGGTGTTCCTCAATACCGCACGCATCGGACAGCACGCGAAAGTAGCCGAACTGGCCGGGCCGGTGGCAGGCAATGCGGCCCCGGGGCAACGCGGCACGCAATTCGGTGATCCGCGGACCGAGCGCGCGCACGCTCGTGATCTCCAGCGCGCCGTGACGGCGCACGAGGAATCTCAACAGTTTGTGGCAGACATATGCGATCAGGCCAAGGCCGCCAACCACACCCACGGTCACCGTGCGCGCAGCGTCCCCGGCGGTCGATGAGGCCATCAGGATGTGTGTGGTTACCAGTGCCATTGCCAGCGCGGTCAGGTTGTGGAACAGCTTGAGCCGCGAGTAGTCGAATCCCCAGGCCTTGGCCGCGACGGTCCGCAGACGGGCAAACGCTCCCGCGTGTCCCAGCAGGTCGCCGGTCATGAACACCACTGTGACAACGGCTATCGTGTCGAACAGCGATGAAGCGGCGATGCCGAGAAACGCCTGCACCGACAGAAGTCCCCCGACACCGTACGACATGGACTTCAATATGCCGTGTGCCGCGGCGCAGCAGATCGCGGCCAGTGCCATGAGCCGATGGAACACCATGACCCGATCGTGTCCGTAGAGCCGGTCGAAGAGACGGATGCGCGCGGCAAGGACCAGGGTTCCGGCGAAGTAGGCGAAGCTGAGTATGCCGAAGAACTTGCCGAGGCCGTGGGCGCCTTCGAGTCCGCCCCACTCGCCGGCGAAGTAGGCCTGCAGAGGCACCAGGGGAAGCAGGACTGCCGCCGTGGGCCACAACACCCGCTGCGCTCGTACTGCTGCCACCGTTCCTCCCCTTGCCGCCATCAACCCCTGCGGACGCTCTTCACCGTGAACCCCCCCGAGCGCTCATCGGGGGCGAGGTCGAGCACACCTGCTTCCTGTGCCTGCTGCAGCAGTTCGTTGAACGAGCGGAACCCGTAGTACCGCTCGGAGAAACCCGGCTTGCGGCGTTTGAGCGCCTGCTTGATCATCGAGCCCCAGATGCGTTCGCCTTCACCGCGTTCCTCCAGGAGCGCCTCGTAGGTCTCGACTATCAACTCCCACGCTTCCCGCTTGCGCCCCTCGCCGGACGATGCTTCCGGGGTTGCCCTGGACCTCTTCGCCGAACGCGCGGTTGCGGCTGCCTTGCGTTCCTTCTGACGGGTCTGCTCCTGCCGCGCGAGGTCATCGTAGAATATGAACTCGTCGCAGTTGGCTATCAGCAGGTCCGACGTCGAGTTCTTCACCCCCACGCCGATGACATCCTTGTTGTTCTC
>CAZJJT010000449.1:0-4348 GCA_964546395.1 uncultured Fibrobacterota bacterium | reverse complement strand
GCTTCCAGTCTCTCAGCGAAGCAACGGTGGCATTGTCGACCTTGTGCGAGTCGAGACTTTATTCGAGGAGAATACACCGGTTGGATTTCGCTGTAGGGCTCTCGATACACTCGGCAATCCGATCCCCGGCGACAGCATCGCGTGGTCTTCGAGTCGAGACGGGGCGATGGGCAGCGATTCAGTCCTTACCGTCTCATTCCTTTCGCCGGGTAACCATACCATCACCCTTTCGGTTGCGTGCAATGATTCTGTGTGGACCGCTCAGATTGTCATCGTTGTTTATGCAACCGGTACGAATGCGTTACTGCTCCATCTTCCGCTGGATGAGAGTGAGGGTACGCAAGCGGTTGATATGAGCGGCCTCATGAATCACGGAACCGTATACGGGAATCCGACAAGGGGTGTCGCCGGCCCTATGGAAAAGGCGTACAGCTTTGACGGCACTGGAGACTATATCACTGTCCCGGGATTAACCGGCTATCCAGCGACCGGTTTTGCCGTCAGTTTTTGGTTTAACATAACCGACAACACGGGCCCCCAATTTCAGTACCTCTATTCACACGGTACGTGGCAGAATTCAGAGAGCATTAATATTGTTCTTACGGAATCGGAGCAGACGGAATGGGGAGGGGCTCATATCCTCAAGGCTGTTTTCGGCAGCAATTCGGAATCCCTCAATGTGGACGGCATGCCTTATCTCGACAGCCAATGGCATTTGTACACGTTCACTATTGATGCGCAGGGAGATGCCCGCGTGTATGTTGACACGAGCGAAGCTGCTGCCGCTGCTTTCTGGATTGCACCTATGGAGCCCGATCATATCCTGGTGATAGGCGGCCGCAGCCAGGACCTTCATGCAGAGCGTTTCCTGAACGGTCTGCTCGATGACATTCGGACGTATTCACGACCGGTTGACGCTGAGGACGTTAAAGAGCGCTTTCTTGAGGCATTCAGCACAACATCGACGATAGGCGATGCCCTCGGCATAGGTCCGTCGTCGCGGATTGCGATTCGAGGGGCAGCAGGGCGCATCGATTTCTATAGGCCCTGCCTGCCGGGTATGAGCGAGCAGGTCCGCATCGTTGCGCTTGACGGTTCTTTGGTATGCTCATTGCCTCTCACAAACGGCGATGCGGTGTGGATACGTATGACATCGCACGGCAAACAATGTGGGCAGGGCGCGTACTGTATAGTCTCGCCCAGGAGCAGCTTTGGGTCGTTGCTGTTCCCGAACATATTGCCGTGAGACTGCAGACGGGGATAGGAAGAAGTGGAAAGCCTCGGGACGGGGTGTCGGGCCGTGTCCGGTGGCTCAGTACCCCGTTGGGTCCGTGCTCTGCTTCGCCCGAGCGCACGAGTGGCGCTGCGTCACAAACCCCTCTATCTCGACCGGAGTCGGGCTGCGTCGGATGATTCTGGACACACCCGACCCCAGGACGTAGCCAATCATTGCTTGCACCACCGCCGCAAGGTTGAAGTTGTAGCTTGCGAGCCCATGCGCGAAAGCCTCGACGTGGTCGTCGAACCCCACGACCGAAATCCGCTCCGGCACCCTGACCTTCCTGCGTTCGAGGTACGAGAGACACTGGATGGCGACCTGGTCGTTGCATGCCACCCATGCGGTGATCCCGGAGTCGGAAAGGGCCTGCTCCAGCAGCGGAGCCAGCATCTCCTCGCCCGACGCGTGCCAAAGCGCGCGGGCCACTCGTTCCCGCAGCAACGTGAAGGTCCGTTCACCGGCAGCCTGCCGCGTGTCGAGCCTCTCGGCGACTGGTACCATGAGTGCGGCCACCTCCCGGAAGAGCGCATTGGTGGGTCCAGACTGAAGGCGGCCTACCAGAAAAGGGCGAACGGCATCAGGCATGCCGGCCGCGGCGTAGGCCTGGCACAGGCCCGTCAGTCGTTCCTGCGCCCAGGATTCACTGTGGTAGGGCGACATGTACCCGACCCCGCGGTGTCCCATGTCGACAAGGAACCGCCCTACTTGGCGACCGGCCGTCGAGTTGTTGGCGATGCTGAAGACCCGTGTGCGCCCATGTGCCGCCGTCGCTGCAGGCAACGGTCCCTCCTCGTGGAGGATTGCCACCGGCCTGCCCGACACTGCCCGGTGCGTGAGCAGCTCACGCAAGGATGGTTCGTCGATGTGGCTGTCCCAGAGCAGCACGCCCATGGGAGGCGCGAAGCGACCAGGGTCGACCAGCAACCTTCGCGTGATTCGGTGATAGGGAGCGATGTCGAGCCGTACGTTGTGCTTGGCGCACTCGGCCTCGACCAGCCGAAGCGAGTCCTGTGACCGCGGTGTGAATGTCTCAAGCTCTCCGGTAGGGATGCCGCACGCGATCAGTACGACCGAACTGTGTTTGCCGCTCGCGGAAGGCGTGACCAAGCGGTACCCCTTCCGCCACGGCTCGACGACCCTGTTCTGTACGAGCGTGTCGAGAGCCTTGGCGAGCGTACGGTGGCAGACACCGTAGCGTGCAGTGAGTTGCTTGCAGGACGGCATGGGAGCATCGGGTGCTATCAGGCCTCCGGCGATGTCGTCTTGGATGGCTGCGAGCACGCGTTGCCATCTCAGCTTGGGCTCGGGCAACAGCCGCGGCACGGCTGTTGCGCCCCACGCCGTGTCGTGGGCTTCCACGACGAAGGTTCCGACTCCGGGCCTCGTTGCCAGCACACCCTCCTGTCTCAGGGCGTCGACTGCCCGCCACATGGCAGCATAGCCCACGTGGGCACGGTCTGCGAGAGCGGCGACGTTCGGGAGCCTGAGCTGTCCCGAGGCGAGGGAACGTGCTATCGTGTCTCTCAGAAAGCCCGATGCCTTCAGGCGTGCAGGCGAGCCTGGCGCGACCGTGACCCCGCGGCCCTGCCTCACCGTGACGAGTCCCTCGGAGCGCAATCGGGAGACCGCCTTCAGCATCGTGACGGGTGACACGGCTGCGGCGTGGGCAAGCGACCTCACCGGCGGAAGCCGATAGCGCCGCCGCCTGCGGCCGTCCTCGACGAGCCGTCTCAGGAACCGGAGGGCTATTTGGTAGGCTGCGGGTCGCTTAGTCACTCGTCAACTCAGACAGAAACCTTCAGTATATATCAATTCACTACGCAAAGCGGAGCTCACAGGCAGCCTCGTTGCTCATGTCGGCTCGCGCAACGGGCAAGAGATGACGCTGCAGTCGTATATCTGTTATAGATATACGTCAACTAATGCTGGAGCGCAAGCCTGGCCGGGACCCTATTCATATGAGACTACAGAACAGCTTCAGCCAAGGAGAACAAGCATGTTCAGAGGAGCCATAGGTTGCCCTCGCGTCTGTGCCGCAGGGGCGCTCGTGCTACTCGCCGCTGCCGGCGTTCCCGCCCAGAATGACTTCTACGGTATGGGCAGCAGCAATGTGAGCGAGCTCAGCTACTGGATAGGGTCGTTTCTCGATATCGCGGGCATGGAGGGAACAACCCGTGAGCTCAGCGCCGCCGGAGCACCCATGTTCTGGCTTTGGGACCAACGCACGACCTACAGCCCAAACCCTGAAACATACCTGCAGAACGGTGATGTCGACGTGCTGTACATGGTTGCCTCAACCGTGTGGGCACAGGCCAACCACGAAGCCTGGGCATGCGCCAACTTCGGCAATGTCGCCGTCCAGAGCAACCCCGGTGTTCGCATACACATCCAGGAGCGGAAGTGGACCGAACCCGAGTACGATGGAACGATGCGGTACTGCTATTTCTACGATGATGATTGCCACCAGGACTCGACCATCAAATACCTGTTCCGCCCCCACTACCTGCGAACCGCGTACATGACCGCACTGGAGATCGGACACCCCGTGTACATCACGCCGTCGGGGAGCTGCATCGAGGCGGTGAAGAAGCTGGCCGCATCCGGCCAGCTCGACGACTACCACGAGCGGTTGGAACTGCATGCAGGCTACGACGGCCCAGGCGACAGCACGCTGGACCATCACTTCAGTACTCTCGGACACTATGTGCAAACCGCTGCTGTCTGGGCGTCAGCGTACCATATGGACCCACGCGACCTACCGAATGTCGTGACCGGGTATGTTCCCGGCCGTCCCAGCACCCTGCTCACGCTGACGCAACACGACGCAGACCTCATCAACCAGGCCATCTATGATGTCGTCCGCTCGACACCCTTCACCGGCTGGTACGTGAACGAGCCCACTACCTACGCCGAGTACATGGACTCCCTGTCCGCGGCGCTCAAGAATTTCGAGGACTTCAATACCATCGACACGGTGGCCGGTGGCGGTACGCCCACAGACGGCAGGGTCATCGGCAGGAGCGGCATTGAGTGGACATACCATCGCGGGTGGGGCACAAAGATGAGCGA
>CAZJJT010000448.1:0-4361 GCA_964546395.1 uncultured Fibrobacterota bacterium | reverse complement strand
TGCCCGCGCCGGGCCCGATGATGCGCGCTCGGTGATGAGCCCAGGCAGTTCCTGGTATGGGGCCCCGCGACTCGGCCGACGTCGGCTCCTGTGGGGTCGCAGCACATCGGCAATCATCGCTCGCACCGTCGCCTCTTCATTGAAATTGTAGCTGGTGAGTCCGGCCCCGAGGGCCTCTTCGGAATCATCGAACCCCACGATGCTCACGTCAGCGGGAACGCGCACACCGTGTTCGCGGCACCAGTCCAGTGCCAGTAGCGCCGAGGGATCGTCGGCGCACACCCAGGCCGTCGTGCCGGGGTCGGCAGCTGCTTCGGCGAAGGAGTGCGACGCACGGCTGTACGCGTAGGCGGTGCGGTTGATACCGCTGAGGAACCGGCTCAGTGTTGAGAGTTGCCCGCTGATCGTCTGCGGAAGCACTCCCAGCTCCTCGACGATGGTGGTGGCGAGATCTGCTTCGAGCCGCTCGGCCCGTGACGTCAGCGCCGTCAGTTCCTCGCCCCGGCCTCCTTGCCCAAGCGGGCCGGTGCCTGCGTACTGGTGAACGCGCACCCCATCCCCACATCCGGCCCTCGCGTAGAACGACACCACCCCTTCGAGCCGTCGACTGAGAATCTGGTCCGTGGTGCGTGTCATGAAGAAGGCGACCCTCCGGTGGCCTTGCGCAAACAGGTACCGTCCGACGTCCTCGCCGCCACGGGCCGACATCGCGTTCTGGTAGTACGTGAATCTCGGCGGGCTTCCGAGCGGGGGCAGTGTGTCCAGCTCAGTGGTCTCGCACAGGAACGACACGGGGCACTGGAGTCCGGTCAGTGCCGAGTGGAGGTGCAGGAATGCCTTCGGCCAGATGCCCAGGAGGAGCACCAGGTATCCGAGCACACGGTGTCGGCGGTGGTAGGTGAGGAGAAGATCGGGGCGAGGCGCAGTCTCGATGACAGACCCCAAGGCTTCTTCCAGGCCGACCACGCGCAGCTCCAGCTCCAGCCGCCGACATTCGTCCTCCATTGCCGTCCACAGTCTGCGGGCACGGGGCGTGGTGTTGGTCAGCGTGCTGACGTGCGAACTGTAGGCTATCACCCCCAGCGTAGTGCGCCTACCCTTGGCTACGGTCGCGTGCACACGCCACCCCTTGCCAACTCTGTCCAGCAGCCTATCGGATTGCAGACTGCGCAACGCCCAACCCAGCGACTGGTTGCCGGTGTGATACCTCCCGCAAAGCGCCTTCATTGGGGGCAGAAGAGCCCCTGCAGGCAGGCCGCCGTCACGAATCTGTGCAGCGACAGCATCACGCACCTCCTGCCACCGTGGCCGACCCGGGGGCGGCGGAACTGGCGTGGGCAGGTCGGCAGCATCGGCGAGACGACCCGGGCGATCCACAACGAGGTACCCCCGTGTTCCGAACTGCCTCAGCACACCAGTGCCGCACAGCTCGCGTACCGCCTTCCATATCGTCACGCGAGACACACCCGAACCCCTCGCCATCTCGTCGAGCGACGGCAGAACCACGCAGTCACCAGAGGCGACCAAGTGTCGCAGCCAGGCAAGGGCCCTACGTCGGGGAGCACGCTCAGTCATATACTGTTAATATATTTCATCGTAATTTTGGCGATATATTTGAGGGCATCGCTGACAGGCCCCCTCTACACTATGGTGGCGAAGAGCAATCCTGACATCGACGCGAGGAGTCCACCAATGCCGTACTCCATTAAGAAGGCGCTTCCTCTCGTTGTGCTCCTGACCACGAGCCATGTGTTGGCCGCGCCCGGCCTCACCGTGTTCCACATCGGCAACAGCCTCACCGACGAGACTTACCGCATGCACGATATCGCCCAGGGCTTCGGGTACACGTGGTCTGGCCTGGTCTGGGGCAGGTCCATGATCCCGGGCTCGCCGATACACCTGCTGTGGAGCGAGAACGTCAAGAAGACGCTCAACTCCGCAGACGGCAACTGTGGGTTCTTCATGGAGACTGCGGCTCTCGGTGGGGGCGAGTCATGGATTGCCGACAAGTACCCGAGTCTCTGGTCGACCACACTGTACCTGAACGCGAAGCCGTTTGACGTTGTCGTGCTGCAGATCTACAACTCCAACGGCGACAGCTACTGGAACCAGTGGGGCCCCGGACTCAACAGCGGTACAATCGACGGGGTTGTCGGGTTCAGCGGGGATGCATACCAGGGCAATGCCGACTGTCAGATCTACCTGTATGCGAGTCACACCGGAACCGAAGGGTTGATAGACACCTCGATGACCAACCGGTACATCGACTACATCGCCCTGAGGGATACGATCGCGCACGCATTCCCGGCCCGCAAGGCCCCGCTTATCATTCCAGCGCCCCTGGCGTTCAACGCGATGATAGAGGCGGGCTTTGGTGACTTGTGGGTTGCGGGAGACGGGCACGCGAACGAGAACGGCAGATACCTCCTGAGTGCCCTGTTCTATGCGATTATCTACAGGAGTAACCCTGCGGGCGCGCCAACCAGTGCGTTCACCGGCCTGGGTGCGGGCTACGCGGCCAAGGCCCAGGAAGTCGCGTGGAGTGTCGCGACGAGCTACCCGCACACGGGGGTCTCGTTGACCGGCACCGCAGACCGGCCGACAAGAGCGGACTCCCGCTCACCCGCGCAGGCCAACCGCAGGTCGAGTGTCAGTCTCTCGGGACGGGCGCTGCCCGTGGACATTGTGGGTTCGGTGATGCAGCTGACTGCACCAGGACGAGTCGACGTGCAGGGCCTCCGTCCGAATTCCCCGGAGTCCACGCCGTAGCAGGGCTGGTCCCAGAAGAATGGGTGGTACCTTCCACGAGGAGGATCGCATGCGCAGAGTCATATCCATCACCGCAGTCATCGCACTGTGCGCCGCGGCGCTGCCGCCGGTCCATGCGGCGAGTGTCACTGTCGATTTCGCCGAGACACACCAGGAGATAGACGGTCTCGGCGGATTCGGCGCGATGCAGCCGTGGTGGAACGCGCCGCCCTACTACAACCAGGCGTTCCTCAGCGCACTCATCGATTCGCTTGGAATCACGATCCTGCGCACCGAGCTGTACCCGAAAGGGCCCGCGTGCGGATCGGACTTCGAGGATGAGACCGAGATGTGGGTGCGGCAGCCTCCGTATCTGCGCGCGCTCTGTCAGTACGCCGAACAGCAGGGCGTCCCTCTCACGTTCATGGCGTCGGTGTGGTCGCCGCCCGGCAGTTGGAAGAGCGGTGGAAGCCGTATCGGCGGGTACCTGCTGCCCGAACACCACGACGACTACGCGCAGTACCTGATTGACTACGCCAACGAGTTCGAGGACTCGGTTGGGGCGGCGCTGCATGTGATCAGCCCCCAGAACGAAGGGGGATTCTGTTTCGGGTACAACTCCTCGTGCCAACTCCCCGGCGATTTTTCGCCGCAGGTGATTGACATCGCCAACTACTTTGCCGAGCACAACTTCCCCATCCCACTTACCTACGCCGACATGGTGTGGTGGCCGGACTGGCTCGGCCAGTGCGTGAGCCACATCAGCGAGGACGCGGTGGCCGACAGCGTGTGCTCGATCATGTCCATTCACTACTCCGACGGAGATCTGGCGCAGACCCGTGCGGGCGACTCAACCTGCATGCTCATGGCACACGGGCTTGCCTACCGCAGCACCAACCGCGGCAAGCGCTCGCGGTTGTGGAACACGGAGTTTGGCGGGCAGTTCAGCAGCTGGAATGAGAGCGAGGTGGACGAGAACGGTGGTACGCCAGGCGCCGCGTGGACGTACGCGCAGAACCTGTTCCTCTGCCTGTACTTCGATTTCAATGCCGTGGTGTACTGGCAGCTTTGCGAGCCGCCGCACGCCGACCCGAAGGGTGACCACTACTCC
Organism: uncultured Fibrobacterota bacterium; assembly: GCA_964546395.1. GTDB lineage: Bacteria > Fibrobacterota > Chitinivibrionia > Chitinivibrionales > CAZJJT01 > CAZJJT01. The sequence continues at coordinate 502 of CAZJJT010000448.1, read as the reverse complement.
CTGTTCTACAGCAACCCGAGCGCCGGGACATTGACGTTCGGTCCGCTGTTCCGGGTTGCACAGCAGTTCTACCGCTTCGTGCGTCCGGGCATGGTGCGCGTGGGCGCGAGCAGCAGCGACAACGCGGTGTGGACGGTGGCGTTCAGAGACAGCGGTTCGGGAGCATTTTCGCTCGTGGCACTGAACACGGCCGCTTCCCAGAAGACGCTCACGGTGGGCGGCAGCGGCATACCGTCAACACTGAGCGTGCGTCAGACGAGCTCATCGCAGGACTTCGCCGACCTCGGTTCGGTATCGTCTACCGCAACTGTCAACCTGCCCGCGCGGAGCGTGACCACGCTCTCTGCGCTCGGAACGACCGCTGCGCAGCCGGCAGTCCGGGCGGCCCCGGTGTCTGCCATGCCAGGCCGACCATCCTCGACCGCTCTGTACCGACTGGACGGCACGCGGGTCGGGCTCTCCCGCGCTTGCCTGCGGCCGGTCTCACCGGAGCGCGATCGAA
>CAZJJT010000447.1:0-4366 GCA_964546395.1 uncultured Fibrobacterota bacterium | reverse complement strand
ACAGGTACAGTTACGGCCGCAAGGAGCTGCTGCTGGAATTGCGGTTCCGCGGCCGGTTTTTCGGCGAGGAGCGCCTGGTGGTGGCCTCGGCCCGACAGAACATGGCAGCCTCGTTCAGCCTGTTTCTCGATACGTACCAGCCGGCAATCACCCGCGACTACTGGGAGTACGTCTACCCGGATGACGGCGCGACTGTCGACGGGCCGTTCTCGGTCGATTTGAACCCGAATGGTACCGTATACGCGGTGAACTGGCCCGGCGGCGATACTGTGGTAAACACGAGTCGCGGAAGAATCCAGGACGGCGCCGGTGCAGATGTTGTTGGTGTTGACCTCGTATTCGCCGAGATGCCGGACTCGGTTGCCGCGGCGTGGAGTGATGCGTCACCCTACCAGGTCACGATGAGCGACCTGTTCTCCGCTCGCCACCACGTGTTTCCACTGCCGATTACCGATCCACAACCGCTCATCTGTCCTGCCGTGTGGCGTGCGCTGGACCCCACGCAGTGGAACAGCGGATGGTACTACGTCGCCTTTGTCACCACGGACTGCTTCGGCAACCGGGGCATCGCACCGTACAGCAAGGGTTCGGGATTGGGAACCACCTACAACCCCCAGCACTGGCGCATCGTCACCCCGTACCACGAGCTCTAGCATGACCCATGTCAAGGACTACCGACACATGACACGACACGCATGCGCAGTCGGCTTTGTCATCGTCTGTCTGACAGCCGTGTCCGCGCAGCACATCGATATCAACGGGCGCGTGACCGACCGCGCCTCCGGCGCGGGTATCGCGGGCGCTTCCGTGGTGCTGCTGGGCAAGGCGCTGTGGGTGACCACGGCCACCGACGGCAGTTTCCATATCGACTGGTCAAGCCCCGTGCTTCCGAGCCCGAGCAGACGTGCGGTTGCCGCACCCGAGTGTATGGACGGCCGGCTGTTGTTCGGTGTTGCACGCGCGGGTACGCGTGTGCGTGCCGAGCTGTACGGTCTTGACGGCCGCAGGGAGCGTGTGCTGATGGATGATGCGCTGAGGGCGGGAAGCTACCAGGTGGACCTCGGCACTTGCGGGCAGGCGACAGGTCTGCGCCTGCTGACACTGCAGATCGGTGAAAGGGCCTACGTGGTGAAATACGGGCCGGGGATGGGCCGGACGGCACGCCGGCTGGCCGAGGCCCACGCGGGTGGGTTGGCGAAGTCGGGCACGACCATCGTCGATACGCTCGCCGTGACCTGCACAGGGTATCGCAGTGCACAGGTGATGCTCACGGGCTACGTGGTCACCGAGGATATCTCGCTTGAGAAAGCCGTGCGCGTGCAGTTCTCGATCAACCACGGTGCGGCCACGGTCGCGCGCCGCGAGAACCTGCTTGTATACGTCGACTCCTCCCGATCCACCGCATCACTGCGGTTCACGCAGATCGCCGACAGTATCGGGCCCGTGCTCGGACCGCACTTCGACGCACCCGACACGGCCAACCCGGTCGGCCCGATCACAGTGGGACCGCACGACCAGGTCGAGGTGCCGTGGGTCCTGCTGGGGGGGCCGGGGTCGAAGCGCGTGTACGCCGAGATCACCTGGTACGACACGGCACGCGGCGTTGACACGATCTGGACCGAAGTCGACATCGCGCCATGGCACATGAATGTCACTGTCCGCAACACCAGGCAGGTCTATGTGCCCGATTCCTACTCGTCGGTAGCCGGCTCCCGCTCCGGCCCCGACGATGCCGAGGTGGTGTACTGGCACACGGAGGGCAGCCAGGGCCTGTCTGGGTACGACTACTACACATTCGGTGTCCCGAGTGTGCTGTTCAGCATCGATGTGGGTGGGGATTCGACCTTCTATGACGCGTTCGAGTGCTGGCTGGTGGCCGCGGCAGGAGTGAATGAGCTGTTCCAGACGGTGCACAGCAACCCGGACGACTACTGGCTGGAAACGCATTCCCGTGCGTTCGGGTTCGCCGGTGGTGGAGCTTGGGTTGACCCCTCACATGTGTATGGGTACAGCATTGACACGGCAACCGATGAAGGGCGCCATGCGCTGAGCAGACTTCGCCAACTCACCGACACGCGCAGGTATCCTTACGGCGCGTCTACGACCGACATCACCGGTCCACCTGACTCGCTGTTCAGGGCCTTCACACGGTTGGCGTCCTCGGAGATTGTGGCTACGGGCCGCAAGCAGTTCGGGTTGGTGATCTACACCGGTGGGCGATACTTCAACGAACCGCGCTCCTACGTGTCGTTCTTTCCGGAGCAAACCGGTACGGACGGGTCGGGTGTGGCTATCACCACGTATCGCTCCATGTGGTTCGACTTCATCCCTCCGCGGGTCCAGTTGCTGAGTTCCACGGACACGGCATTCCTCGGCAGCGGGGACACGGTCGGTGCCTCATTCGACGTAGTGCTGGATGGCGGTTCTGTGCTGGATGGCGGGAGATCGGTTGTCAAGCGTGTCGAGCTGCTCATCGCGCCCAAACCGGCCGGTCTCGTGTGGGACTACGCTGATGTGGCGGGGACACTGTCGGCGCTGTCACTCGGTGGGCTGCTGGCCGGCACGCACGAACTGCTGCCATACCCGGTGCCCGATCAACCGCGGCATACTGTGAACGACGTTGCCTGGCGCAGCATCAGCACGGTCGGCTGGCCGGCAGGGGAGTACGTGGTGGGGGTAGTGACCGCTGATGCGTTCGGAAACACGGGGCTCGCCCCCTGCGCCATCGGCACAGGGGGGCGTTCGAGCAACCCGTTCCTGGTTACGGTGCTGTCGGGGAGCTGACCGCTTCCGCCACGTCTCCGGCCGACTCGTACACACCCACTTCGTACAGACTCACCGGCCCCGAACTTCTCGCGTCGAGCGCGAGTCGCACGCAACGCGCACTGCAAGCCGGCAACGGCAGCTCGACCGTATGCGTACCGCGTCCACGTAGCGCCGTGCTCTCCACCGTCTTGAATGACTTCCCGTCAGCCGAAACCTGTATCTTGCACCCGACATCTGCACTGCGACGGCCATACCACACGAGCGACACCCGCTTGAGTGGGCGCGACTGCCCCAGGTCAAGCACTACCCATGGCTCCTCGTCGCGCTGCGGCTCCCAGCGTGTCCGCAGATCGCCGTCCACGAGCCCCTCCGCCCCGTGCGGCTCGCGCGAACTGCTTGCGCGCACCGAGTGCACCGCCACACAGCGCGCTGCTCCCTGCCAGCGCATGTCGGCGGGGACATACGTGTTGAGATCGGGCGGGGTTGTCGGGGTCGCCAGGTTGTCACCACGGGCCGCCTGGGGCGGGCGTGTGACAGGCTGCTGTTCTGGTGTGTCAAGCCCGGGCAGCAGTGTCACGGCGCGCGGCCCGGACACTGCCTCGAGCTGTGCCGCCACCCCATTCGCTGCACTGCCCGGTACAGCGCGGCCCGATGCAAGGCGCGGGTCCGGGGCCTCTGTCCACCCGCTGCTCTGCGTGTATGAAGGCCTGCTGCCATCCGCGGACGGCATGCTCAGCGTGTATGGCCGGACACTCACCGGAGTCGAACTCACCACGATGCTGTCCACTGTCACTGTGTCGCGAACGCTCTGCACGAGCACCGCGTGACCGCTTTTGACCAACGCAACATCGAAGTGTGTCGATGAGCTGCCGGTGGTGCTGCTGAGTCCGCCGATCGAATCCCCGTCCACGTCGATGCGGAATGCACCGTTGCCGCGTGCATACACGGTGAACTCGTAGATCGCATGCTCCGGTGTAGTGAACAGCCAGCTTGCCCAGTGGCCGCGGCGGCGCAGCTGGTTGCGGTCGCCCCCGTAGCTCCACGACACGTCGTCGGTCTGGTAGATTGCCCGCAGCACGCCCGGCACCGGCTTGCCGCTTGTCACGTCGTCACGCAGCTTGTTGCTGATATCCTGGATACTGCGCATGATAGGATACGTGCCCGCACTGTCGAAATCGTACGAGGGGTGGTACGTATATACACCCCACACCTGCATGGCGCTGCCGGAGCGGTCCCAGATAGCCTGTGCCGTGTCGTTGATCCGCTTCGCGCGGTTGTCGACCAGCTTGCACCAGTTCTGTATCGGTCGCTGGTGGAAATCGCCTCCCACCGACCAGCCCGACTCGTACGAGACCCAGTTGAGGCCGTAGGCGCTGGTGAGCGTGGCCTCGCGGTCCCACTGCTTTCGGTAAGCAGCGTCGCCGCTCTGGCCGGTAGCCTGGCCCTTACCCAGGGGGCTGTCGGCGATCGCGTCGGCGCTGTTGATGGTGATGTTGTCAAGGAACATAAAGCGCTGTTCGTCATTGCCCTTGCCGCGCCCGACAAAGCGAACGGTGTGTTCGCCGGGTTCGGCTCCGATCATCGCGTCCATTCCCAGGCG
>CAZJJT010000446.1:0-4371 GCA_964546395.1 uncultured Fibrobacterota bacterium | reverse complement strand
GATGTATGCGTCGAAAAAGGGCGGGAGAAACAGGGTATCGGTGTTCTAGACAGGGAGTGACACGCTATGCCGTTGACATTTGATTTTCCACTCGAGAAACTCAGGACCTACCAGGGGTGCAACCCCAGACCCGCTGACTTCGACTCGTTCTGGGACGCCAGGCTGGCAGAGATGCATGCGACGGATCCCTCGATCGCCATCGAGCCGGCAGAATTCAGTCCACCGGTCGCCGAGTGCAGCCACCTGTATTTCACCGGTGTTGGCGGTGCCCGCGTCCATGCGAAGCTGCTGCGCCCCAGAACACGTGAGCGGCCGGGACCGGCCGTCCTGATGTTCCACGGGTACTCGGGAGACTCGGGTGACTGGTTCGATAAGCTGGGGTACGTCGCCGCCGGTTTCACTGTCGCCGCCCTTGACTGTCGCGGACAGGGCGGGCTCTCGCAGGACACGGGTGGCACGACTGGCAATACGCTCAACGGGCATATCATCCGGGGACTGGACGACGCTCCCGAGAAGATGGCGTTTGTGCGCATCTTCCTGGATACGGCGATGCTTGCCCGTATCGTCATGTCGATGGAAGGCGTTGACCCGGCACGGGTTGGGGCCACCGGGGGGAGCCAGGGAGGTGCACTCACGGTTGCGTGTGTCGCACTCGAACCGCGTATCAGTCGTGCTGCACCGGTGTATCCGTTCCTGTCCGACTACAAACGTGTGTGGGAGATGGACCAGGCCAAAGATGCCTACCACGAGCTGAGGGATTACTTCCGCAAGTTTGACCCGACACACTGTCGCGAAGGGGAGATCTTTTCCAAGCTGGGCTATGTTGACATCCAGCACCTGGCGCCACGGATCAAGGCAGAGGTGATGATGACCACGGGCCTGATGGACACCATCTGCCCGCCGTCCACACAGTTCGCGGCATACAACAAGATCCCCGCACAGAAGTCCATGGTGCTATACCCCGACTTCGGGCACGAGCGGCTTCCCGGGAGTGACGATCGAATTTACGAGTTCCTGATGGGGCTGTAGTGTGGCTCTGCACGGCGACACTGCGCTCCGTACCGGGAGCCGAGGGCGTCCGGGATACGCCGGAGCCACACTCGAAGCGACAGTGGCGTCCGTGGTTCGAGTGCAAGTATCTTCGGTCTGAGTCGCTGGCTCCTGGGAACAGCGATCGGCCACACCCAGTCGATAGATGCTCACAACCACAGAACCCGAATCCATCCGGTCCACCCGTGCACGGTCCCACTCGGTCGTACGCGTGGCCGCGGTGGTCCTCGCGTTCGCCTCTGTCCGCTCCGCTGTCGCACACCCGCATGTGTTTGTCGATGTGAGGATGAAGTTCATGCTCAGCGACACCGCACTTGACGGCTTCTATGTCTACTGGGATTTCGACCCGCTCAACAGTGCCGGAATCCTGGTTGACTACGACCGCAACGGCGACAAGCGTATCGATTCGGCTGAAGCGCGTGTCATACAGAACGAGGGGTTGAACACCGAGGCAGAAAACAACTTCTTCATCTCGTGCACGTACGGACTGACCATGCTCGAGGTGAGGGCGGTCGAGCGATTCCGGGTCTCTGTTGTACAGAAGAACCTGGTCAGCTTCTCGTTCTACGTTCCCTGCGGCATCGGCATAGCCGCTCTTGAGGGTCGGCCGCTGAACATCTGTTTCGAAGACCCCTCTATGTATATCGCTTTCTCACTGCGCAAGAACCTGATCCAGGCGTCGACCGCAGACCGGGTGATCGCGACAGTCGGCTTCACCAAGCGGGACTACACCGATGTCGCGGTCCTCACGGTCAAGCAGGCCCCACAGTGAGGGTCGCACTCCTCGCCGTTGTCTTGAGCCTTCCGATGCTACGCATGGGCCAGGGCGACTCACTCACAGCCGCCTCCGGCACTGGCGCCGTGGTGCACAGACACACTGCAACGACGTCCGGCAGGCAGGGAGCAGCCTTGTGGATACGCCTGCCGTTCTCACGGGCACTCCTTGCGCGACAGCGGGCATTGACCGAACGACTCACCGACTATCTCATGGATCTCCAGCAGGCGCCGGACATGAGAGCTGTCGCCCTGCTGCTGATGGTCGCCTTCCTGTATGGTATTGTCCACAGCCTCGGCCCTGGCCATGCGAAGGTGCTGTTCGTGTCGCACACCGTCGCAAACCCAACTGCCCTGAAAGACACGTGGCTAGCGGGTACTCTCTTCGCACTCGTTCATACGGGCTCTGCTGTAGGCGTATTCTTCGTTGCACGCATGCTGTTCGGAACAGTCGGGAGCGGCGTCGGTGCAGCCTCGCGCCGGATGCTCCCCCTCAGCGGCGCACTCGTTGTAGTCGCCGGAGTGCTGCTGCTCCTGTCGCCCAGGATCGAACGTGCTCTCCAACCCGCCCCACGGCGATTGGTTCGGGGTGCAACTAGCCTTAACGCTCTTGCCGCGGTGGCAGGACTGGCACCCTGCCCCGGCGCCTTCCTGATACTCGTCTACGCTAACTTCGTGCACACCCTGGCATTCGGACTGCTGGCGGTAATTGCCGTGTCGGCCGGCATGGCCCTGACTGTCAGCACGACGGCGACGGTGGGGGGTCTGCTGTCGGGGGTGCTGCAGCGGGTCGACAGGAACGAGGTGATGGGACGGATGGTGCACGGCGTGCGCATCCTGGCTGCATGCGTCATCCTGCTGCTGGGCGTGGTGATGCTGACGGGGTGACCACGAGACCGAGTGCGGGCCACACTCTCCGTTGCCGTACCCCGTCGTTCACCCCTGGCACCCGCTCCCCTTCACTCCACCTGCCCATCTGCCCGTCCGCCCATAAACATCAGCACCGCCCCAGCCGCCGCCACGTTCAGCGACTCACACCGCGCCGTGTCAATCGCGATCATCACGCGCCGGTCTGCACGAGCCAGCATCTCCTCTGTCAGCCCCGTACCCTCGTTCCCGAGCACCAGCGCAACGGGCCCGCTGGGAAAACCGATCCCAGGCACCGCGTGGCTGTCCGCGGCACAGACTGTCAGGCCCCGCTCCCTGAGCTGATCGAGCAGCCGCAGGTACCGCGCCGTACGGCGGACCCAGACCGAGAGCACTGTCCCGGCACTGGCCTGCACGCACTTGGGCGAGAACGGGTCGGCGCACTTGTGCGAAAGCACCACTCCGCCAAACCCGAACGCCGCCGCGTCACGTATCAGCGTCCCGACGTTGCCAGGGTCCTGCACGTGTTCGAGCACCAGCACGTGGTCCGACGGCTGCTCCGGCAATGTATCGGCGCCGGCTTCAGCCGGAATCCGCACAACACCAAGGATGCCTTGCGGCGTTCGGGAGGGCGCCACCGAACCGAACTGCTTCCTGCTCAGCCGCCGGACCGGGCAACCATGGCCCGCCCCGAACTCCACCCCGTCGGCCAGCAGCACCTCCTGCACGTACTCGGCGCCGCAACGCAGCACCTGTGACAGCGCTCTGCCGCCCTCCACGAGAAAACAGCCCTCGCGAGCGCGGCCACGCGCCTCACGAAGCTCCCGGTACCACGCCAGCGGTCTGAGCATCTCGTCCTCCGGAGCAATCAACAAACACGGGCCACAGGGAACGTGTCCCGTGGCCCGCAGCACTACGACACCTCTTCAGCGCACTCCTCAGGCAGACGGCTCCGCCGTCGGTGCTGCTGCCTTCTCCTGGATACGGGTCGCCTTGCCCGAACGGCCCCGGAGATAGTACAGTCGCGCACGACGGACCCGGCCCTTGCGAAGGACCTTGATCTCCGATATCAGCGGCGAGTAGATGGGGAAGATCTTCTCGACATACACGCTGCCCGATGCTTTCCGGACGGTCACGGTCTTGCCGCGCCCCCGGCCACTCAACTGGATCACTGTGCCCTGGAACGGCTGCACCCGCTCCTTGTCCCCTTCACGAATCTTCATCGCCACCATCACGGTGTCACCCGGGGCAAATGTCACTTCGCGATCGGCTATCCTGTCACGTTCCACCTTGGCAATGATGTCCTGCATGGTTCCCCCTGTCGGCCGGGCTCTGCACCGGTCCAGGTTAATTGTGTCATTCGCCTGTTACGCTGTTCCGCGTGTACTGCTCCCACAGATCCGGTCGGAGCCGACGGGTGCGTTCCTCCGACTGCTCCCGGCGCCACCTGCGTATGTGTTCATGGTTGCCGCTCAGCAGCACGGGCGGCACCGCTCTACCCTCATAGACTTCCGGACGCGTGTACTGCGGGGGTTCCAGCAGCCCGTTGTACAGCGAGTCGTTCTCCGCACTTTCGCGGTCGCCGAGCACCCCGGGAATGAGCCGTGTGACCGCATCCACAACGCTCATTGCCGGAATCTCTCCTCCCGAAAGCACGTAGTCACCCACCGAGACCTCACA
>CAZJJT010000445.1:1971-4387 GCA_964546395.1 uncultured Fibrobacterota bacterium | reverse complement strand
GGCATGGTGCTCTGCTGTATTGCGAGGGAAGAGACGGCGAACGCGAGGCGGTCGGGGAGCGACAGTTTGCCGAACGATGGGAGCGGCTTGGGGTATACCTGTGGCCGGCGCACATCCCCGGGCACTCGCTGGTCCGGTTCCCAGGGCGTGCATCCTGTGCGCGTGGTCAGGCCCTCGGTGGTGAGTGCAGCGATTGTTTCAACGCATATGGTACGCGTGCTCACCGGTACTCCTTCAGCAGCACGGCCGCGTTGACCCCGCCGAACCCGGCGGAGAGGCACAGGATGGCGGGAGCCCGCAGCTGCTGGCTGGCATCGGACACCGGCAAGGACTCATCGACCCCCAGTTTGGTGAACCCGGCAGTGCCGGGGAGGGTGCCGGCAGAGAGCAGACGAGCAGCAACGAGCAACTCGAGTAGAGACCCGCCGCCGCTGGTGTGGCCGAGCGCACCCTTCAGCGAGGCGCACGGGGCGGAGGGAATGCCGCCGAACAGCGTGTGCAGCGCTTTGGCTTCCATGGCGTCGTTATACACTGTCGCAGTCCCGTGGCACTTGACGCCACCGATATGGGCGGCCCCCACCCCGGCATCAGCAAGCGCGGCCGCCGCTGCCCGGTAGAGCCCTTCACCGGTGCGTGACGGCCCCGTGCGATGGTTCGCGTCGTTGGATGAGCCTGCGCCAGCGACCACGATGTCGCCGTGGCGGGGTTCGCGCCATTCGAGGATGGCCATCGCGGCCCCGTCTCCGAGCGACAGCCCCGAACGGGCCTTGTCGAACGGGCGGGCCGGCCGGGGGGAGAGTGCACCGAGGGCGTGGAAGCCGGTGGCCACGAAGCGGGAGACGGTATCGAAGCCGAACACGACAGCCCTGGAGCACGCGCCTTCGCGCATGAGCCTGAGTGCTGTCTCCACCGCGATGGAACCCGACGCGCAGGCGTTGGACAGCACCATGGTACGCGTCGGGCTGAGGCGGAGCGTGTCGCGTACGATACGCGCCTGTTCACCGAGGTGTGCGGGGGGCAGCGAGCCAGAGTCCGTGCCCTCGATCTGCGCGTCGAGTGCCTGCAGATCGCCTTTGGCGGCCGCGTAGACAAACACCGTGCCGGGGCTGCCTGTGGCTGCACAGGGCAGTGCCTGGGCGAAGCGTGCTGTACACGTGCGCAGGTCGCGCAAGGCGGGGTCTGCCATGGGGGCCCAGGGGATCGGCAGACCGAAGCAGACGGGGTGGACTATCCCGCTTCGCTGTTCGAGCAGCGCCGTTACCGTGGTATCGAGATCGCCGAGAGCCGAGGCGATGGTTGCGTACGTGATGAGCGCTTGTGGCATGCGTGAGGCGAAAATAGTACCTCGTGCGCAGAGGGGCCGGCCGGGGAAGGGGATGTATATTGATTGCCGTTTGGGGCAGCGAGTTACAGGGATCGAAAGGCAGTGGGGATGCTTGACATTCAGCGAATTCGTGACGATGCGGCAGGTGTCGGCCGGGCCTGTGAGAACAAGAAGCAGCCCGCGGGTATCGAGCGGATAGTGGCACTTGACAAGCAGCGTCGAACGTCGCTGGTGGAGGTCGAGCGGCTCAAGAGTGAGCGCAACAGCGCCTCGGAAGAGATAGCGCGGATGAAGCGCGCCAGGGAAGATGCCGCGGGCGCGATTGCGGCCATGAAGAAGGTGTCGGAGCGGATCAAGGAGATCGACGCTTCGGTCCGCGCCGTTGAGGAGGAGCTGCAGGGGCTGATGGCGGCGGTGCCGAATGTGGCGCACGAGAGCGTGCCGCACGGCGAGGGGCCGCAGGACAATGTGGAGGTGGCGCGCTGGGGCGAGCCGAAGACGCTGGCGTTCGAGGCGAAGGACCATCTGCAGCTGGGGTCTTCGCTGGACATTCTCGACTTTCCGCGGGGCGCCAAGGTGGCGGGGGCCGGGTTCCCGGTGTACAAGGGCGGGGGCGCGCTGCTGGAGCGGGCGCTTGTCAATTTCATGCTCGACACGCAGACGCGCACGCACGGATACCGTGAGGTGTTCCCGCCGTTCCTGGTGAACCGCGAGAGCGCGTTCGGCACGGCGCAGCTCCCCAAGTCGGAAGACCAGATGTACCACGTGGGCGAGGACGGGCTGTACTGCATCCCGACCGCCGAGGTCCCGGTCACCAACCTTCATCGCGGCGAACTCCTTGACGAAAGCGAACTGCCGATTCGCTATTGCGCGTACACGGCCTGTTTCCGGCGCGAAGCGGGCTCGTACGGCAGGGATACGAAGGGGTTTCTCCGGGTGCACCAGTTCAACAAGGTGGAGCTGGTGAAATTCGTGGTTCCGGAGCGTTCGTACGACGAGCACGAGAAGCTCCGCGTGGACGCCGAGGAGGTACTGAAGGCGCTGGGGCTGTGTTTCCGCACGATGCTGCTGTGTGACGCAGACATGTCGTTT
>CAZJJT010000445.1:0-1961 GCA_964546395.1 uncultured Fibrobacterota bacterium | reverse complement strand
GCCGTGCCAGAGGGGAATGTGTTCCCAATCGGTGACATGTCGTTTGCGGCGGCGAAGTGCTACGATCTCGAGGCATGGGCACCGGCGGAAGGCAAGTGGCTGGAGGTGAGTTCGTGCAGCAACTTCGAGGATTTCCAGGCACGGCGCATGGATATCCGCTATCGGCCTTCGGGCGGCGGCAAGCCCCGGTTCGTGCACACGCTGAACGGCAGCGGTCTGGCGACATCGCGGGTGATAGTGGCACTGATGGAGACGTACCAGACGCCGGAGGGTACGATTCGTGTTCCCGAAGTGCTCAGGCCCTACATGCACGGCATGGAAGAAATAGCAGCGCAGTAGCAGATGTTGGCAGGGGCTCCGCCCCCAGAACCCCGCAAGGAAAATGGGAGTCATGTACTGCCCGGGAGTCCTGTTCAGCAGCGGTTGCAGGAGAGCCTGGAACCGTCACCTGTGTTCCGGCAGGGACAGTGAGGGCCTCCCCCGCTGCCGGGGGAGGTGTGGAGGGGGTTTTCGGTTCACATCTCCCGCACGGGATCCAAAGGGCGGAGCCCTTTCCACATGAATTCCACCTACAAGGGAACCAACCGTTTCAAGGGCTTCCCGGTACGGTTTCGTCAGTACCTGGTGAAGTACGCGGTACTTGTTCTCTGCATCCTGTTCTTCGTGGGCTACGCGTTCTACACGCGGTTTGTGATTGCCCGGCTGCATGAAGACGCGATCGTGGTGACACAGACGTACGCCGAGCTGATGCGCACCGCGATTACCGAGAACATGAGTGACGGCGAGATGAATGTCGTGTTCGAGGAGATCATCCGCAAGTCGAGCAATCCGATTATCGTGACCGACACGACGTGGCGGCCGATTCTCTGGAAGAATATCGGGCGTGGGCCGATCTACCGTCGCAGAACGGTTGCCATAGACGATACCACCGAGCGGACCCGTCAGTACCTCGACAACCTGATCGTTGAGTTCCGACGGCAGTTTGAGGCGAAGGATCTGGTGGTATCGGAGGGGCAGGTGCGGATCGGCTACCTGGTGTTTGGCCCGAGTGACCTGGTAACGAGTCTTCGGTGGGTGCCGTTCCTGGGCATATCGGTGGTGGTGCTGTTCCTTGTGTTTGCGTACCTGGTGTTCAACACGATGCGGATTACCGAACGCAGCAACCTCTGGGCGGGGCTTGCCAAGGAGACCGCGCACCAGCTGGGCACCCCGATTTCTTCACTGATGGGTTGGGTGGAGCTGCTGCGCGCATCGTGCGCCCCCCCGGAAGGCGAGGAGCGGGTGGAGATGGGGCCGGGCCAGGTGAAAGAGGTCTGCGACAACATGGAGCACGACCTGACACGGCTGCGCAAGATCACCAACCGCTTCAGCCAGGTGGGATCGCTGCCGCAGCTGGTACCGACTGATATCAACGACGTGGTGCAGGAGACGCGGGACTACCTGGTGCTGCGCCTTCCCGCACTGCGCAAGCGTATCGAGATTCGCACGGTGCCTGGCGAGGTCCCGCCGGTGGACCTGAACCGGGATCTGATAGAGTGGGTGTTTGAGAACCTGATGAAGAATTCGGTGAACGCGATCAGGCGTGACGACGGATTCGTGGAAATCAGAACAGAGTATATTGCGGTGGACGGTGTGGTGCGGGTGACGCACACCGACAACGGGCCTGGGGTGCCCCGCCGGCTGCGCAGCCGGATTTTCTCGCCGGGATTCACCACGAAGAAGCGGGGATGGGGGCTGGGGCTGACGCTGGCGAAGCGGATAGTCGAGGACTACCACAAGGGGCGCATTTATCTAAGCAGGTCGACGCCGGACCGGGAGACCGTGTTCTGTGTAGATCTGCCGGTGAGCCGTTCGGCGACTCGAGCAGACGCGGAGGGAGCAGGACATGGGCGGAACGCGCAAGAACGTCCTGTGGGTTGACGACGAAATAGAGTTTCTGCGCTCGCACATCATGTTTCTGG
>CAZJJT010000444.1:0-4411 GCA_964546395.1 uncultured Fibrobacterota bacterium | reverse complement strand
CGCGGGAGCGAGGACGGCGACGAGTACGAGATCGGCATGGAGCTGCTCAAGGCCAGTCGCGGCGCGCCCAAGAACAAGCGTCTGCTCAAGCTGGTGCGCGAGGAGGGAGTCAAGCGGCTGATCAACCGCATCGAGGCGGACTACATGCGGGACGGCTACGTCCTGAAACCCGACTCAACTGCTCCTGCGGTCAGCGGAGTCGAACAGGAAGTTCTGCGCCGGGCGATACAACGCATACGAGGGGTTGCCGGCCTGGGAGGAATCACCGGACGGGACATTGTCTTCGGGGTCGATGCTGTTGACGCATGGGTGAAGAGCATGGTCGAAATCAAGGGCTTCTGCCCTGGCTGCTACCCCCGAGACCCGGGTGGTGCCTGGCATTGTGCCAGGGATGTCGCCGTCCCCACTGTAGAGGGCAGCACGTTCAGCGCACGGTGGCTCCGCAATCTAGCCGAGACCTGGGGCGAAGAGTCAGCCGAACATCTCCGCGCCGCCGCCAATCACTACGACCGCATCGCTGCCCTGTTCGGCCCCGCGCTGCAGGAGACCGGACCGGAGAGCTACCGCGCGATCATCGGCGACCTCGACAAACAGAAGCGCCATGCGGAGAAGGTGCTGAAGCCGGTGAAGGCGGAGTTGAGGGCCGCCGGCGACAGGATGGAGAAGGCGTTGGCGTTGAGGGGATCTGAGGAGCAGTCGTGACCGGTGTTGCGCTGCCCATTCCAGCGCGTTGCGGAGACTCTGTGGGTCGGGCTTGCGCAGCACCGAATCCGTCGGATGTGTGCAGGGCGATCGTTCTGCGCGTTGGTGCATGCTGCCGAATGGGCACACCTGCGTTCGACGACGCAGGCGGCGTGAGTGATGGTATCTTGGTGTGGTTCACGCCAGACAGGACAGGCCTCTCGCCATGACCATCACCGCGCTCCTCAGGTTCACCCCGACGGTCGCACTGGGGTGATGCGCGTCTGCAGATAAACTCCTACATTCGTGACCACTGGGTCGCGGCCATGGCCGACCCTCGGTTCCTCCATAGCGATCACGTGATTGCTGCGGCGAACGTGACCAACGGGCTTCCAGCAGTACGCGCCGGAAGCGTCCAGGCGTGGGCCAGAGGCGAGCATGTGGTAGTGGTTCTCGGCAGCCCGCAGTCATACGCCGTGTCCGCGTACACGGCTACCGGGCAGAAGGTGTACCACCGCGAGGGCATCGGCGGGTTCACGCTGAGTGGACGAAAGTCCGCCCCGCATGTGCGGGCTTCTTCACGCGCGGGTGCCCCGTGACGGGAGCCGTGATTCACCCGTGTGCCGTCTGCCTGCTGTGACTTAGTTTCTTGAAGCAGAGCTTGGCCACCAGACCCCATCACCGGAACTCCTCGCCTGGCCGAGGGGACCACTGAACGCTGGCAGGAGGAGAGTTCACCATGAACGGATGTTCGGCAAGGGTATCGACGGTATTCGTACTGGCAATGGTCATGTCGGCGAGCGCCGCGCGGATCACGCAGATGGTTGAGGAGGAGACGCACCCGCAGATAACCAGCGTGGCGGACAAGGCTGTGCTGGTCATCTACGTGAGCCCCGACCCGATGCAGCCGACGGTCTACAACCACTACATCGACGAGAAGCTGATTGGCCAGACCAAGAAGTGGTCCTACTTTGTCACCGAGGTGGAGCCGGGCACCCGCTGGCTCACGCACGGAGTCGGCAAGAAACCGTACAAGACTGCGAAGATTACCTTCGAAGCAGGCAAGGTGTACTACATTTTCTGGCGAATCATGCCCATGGCCGGTCTGCTCCTGTTCCCGCAGGACAGCAGGGATTTCATCGAGTGGCGCGACAAGAACAAGGCAGACTACCTTGTGTTCAGGCCCAACCCGGATGACATGGATCCGCTTGATCCGAAGAAAGTGGCGAAGCTCAAGGCGGAGTACGAAGAGCAATTGGTCGAGGACCCCGAACGCCACAAGTCGGAGAACGAGTACCGCGGCGAGTGAGAGGGGCAGCCTTGCGGCCCCCTACCACGTGCGAACCGTGCAGCCCCTGCTCCCGTTGCCCTGATGCTGCAGCACTCCATACTGACCCGCTGCGCGTCTGCTGCCGAAGCGAGAGTCCGTGGCGTTGCCTCCCCCGGGAACAACCGACCCACGCAGCACGACACGCCCGTCCATGCTCATGACCGTGATGCCGAGCGTCGATGCAACTCTGGGCCGCGTGGCCATGACGAGCCAACCCCGGTGAGTGGCCGCCTGGACTACTTCGTAGCACCCAAGGTCAACACTTCTTCCCGATACACGCGCGGCCCCGTCGAGATCGCGCTCGGGTAGCCCGTACGCTGCGGTTCCCGTGTCAACGGCCGGGCTGCTGCTCTGGAGATGAAAGTCGGCTGTGCCGGATATCCCGGGAGCGACGAACAGCGGGTTGGCGGTGAAGTTGGCAGTGAGCGTCGGCGAGCTGCCATCCCCGGTCGCCACCGACAACTGCGTGGTGCCGTCGTAGAATATGTTGTTCGCCCATATGTTGGCCACCGACGAGTTGCCGGACACGTTCCCCTTGTCCATCATGGCAGTGTTATCGCGATTGATCGCGGGGTCGGCCCAGCCGATGTTGTTGACCCACGTGTTGTTCCTGCTGCTCTGGCAATAGTAGTCTCCCCGGTAGGTACCGGTGTTCTTGTTGTCGGTGTTGTTTTTGTAGCAGATGTTGTTGCGGACCGTGATGTTGTCCGACCAGCATGTCTTGATACCCGCTCCGCCGTTGTCGTAGCAGAGGTTGTTCTCCACCAGCGCTTCGTAGGGAAACGGTGTCCCGGAGTTCTGTGTGTAGTTCCAGTCATCGATGATAATGCCGTTGCCGTCAGTGAACGGCGCGCCGTTCTGGAAATTGCCGTAGCAGATATTGCCTCTGATGATCGTGTGGAATCCGGGCGAGCCATCACCGATAGACGCCGCTTCGTAGATAGAGATGCCTGAGTACCAGCTCAGCGAAGCGTTGCTGTCGCAGACATTACCCTCGAAGTGGTAGAAGTCACTGAAGCCGCCGGAGATCCCGCTGTTCCCGCAATGGTGTGCGTGGCAGTCGATGACCCGGACGTGGTGGTGGCGTTCGCAGTTGAACCCGTGACCGCCGGGGTTGGTCAACTCGATCCCGTTGACTTCCACGTAGTTGGCGCCGATAGTGAACCCGTTGCTGCCGCTGTTGGAGACGAGCTTCGCGCCCCACCGGTTGATTGACATGAAGACGATGTAGCTGGTCGGGTCGCCGTTGGTGTAGACTCCGACCGTCCCGTTGTACGTACCGTCGGCGATGAACACCGTGTCGCCGGGCCCCACTTCGTCCGCAGCCTTCTGGACCGTGGCGAAGGCCCCGCCCGGTGTGTTGGCCAGACCGGTGTTGCCGTTGCTGCCGTCGGTGCGGACATAGTAGTTGGTGGCAGCTGTTGCGAGTTGGCATGCCGCAGCAAGCATCAATACCAGCCAGCGATCCATGGCCATTGGTCCCCCCGGGATAGGTGAGTGTTCCGAACCCCCAGCCAACACTAAACTACCAAAGCGGCACAGTGTCGTGTGCGATTTCGGTCGGCAGATTGCCATCACGCGCGAAGAGTGCATGGCGAGTTGACTGCACAGCGCGGCCCCACCGCGGTCCACGTGGCCGGAGCAGGAAGGACCCGGCACGTCGAAGAACGGGACAGAAGCTCAGGCTGTCAGTTCGGTTGTTCCTGACCGATGGTCAGATTGGCGCTGCCCATCTGCGTGCCCGCCTCGGGTACGGTGCAGTAGACCCCGGTTGCACCGCCGTTACGAACCAGCCGTCCTCTGATATCCACGGTCCGTGCGGCGCCGAAGACCCCGCGTCGACCCGCACTGCTCCGCGGAGCACTCTGCCTGGTGGACGTCGCGATGGGAGAGGTGGCGATGAGACGATCGCAGATATTGGTGGTCATGCGATTCACACGTTCATCAGCAGGGAACGGCCCGTCGGTGTCGGCATCGTATGAGCCGTGATTGACATGGCCCGGCGCCGGCCCCATGTGGCTTGCCCACCAGATAGTTGAAGCCGACACCACGGTGTTGCCCAGCGGCGCCTCAAATGACGTGGCGGCGTATGAACCCCAGATCACCCCTGCTTGCGACCATACCTCCAGAGAAGGAACGCTCTTGTAGGGCGCCTTGTGGACCTCCCAGCCGATAAGGTCGTGTATGCGGTCGCCCTGCGACATCCCCGTCCCCTCATACACCCAATGACTGGGCGCAGTGCACACAAAGTCGCCGTAACAATTGGCGCCCTCGTAGATGGTTGGCGCATCCACACCCATCAGTTCCTTCGGGTCACTGAACAGGTGCGCGCGCTCGATGGTGCGGTTGGCCTGTCCGGTGGTGCGGCTTGGCATGATGTCGATGGCACAGAAGATGGCG
>CAZJJT010000443.1:0-4422 GCA_964546395.1 uncultured Fibrobacterota bacterium | reverse complement strand
CGCTCGACTCTCACCCAGGCGCTGATGGTGAGCGGCACACCCGTCGGGACGCCGCGCAGTGAAAAGTGGGCGCCGCCACCAGACTTGTCGGTGTAGCCGGCGCACTTCATCGAGAACGGTGTCGACTGCGCGGCCGCGTCGTCGAGGATGCACTCGAAATCGTCCGATCCGATGTACTTCTCCCAGCCGGTCGGTGTCGTGTGGACAACGCCGGTGGAGAAGCTCGGGTCCCTGAGGTAGTCCTCAGTGTCGCAGAAGCCTGCTGCCGCACACATCGCCACCGCGCACGCTGCCGCACTGCTCAACCTGCTGATTCGTGGGGTCCTCATGGGTCCCTCCTCCCGGTTTGGTTCCGTGACTCCCCTTCCCACCCAGTAAGGTATGCTGTCAGGCCAGCAGAGGCTCTGCATGATGAATCATAAAGGCAACGATTTAACATATAAATTTGTATATTACTGGGGACAGTTCGCCATCGGTATGCGGAGGGAGCGATGGGCAGAAGGCCGGAGCAGCGAAGCAAGGCGTTGCGGTACTTGCGCGGGGAGGCCGAGAAGGCGCGGCTGGCGTGTCGCGAGGCGCTCCCGGGGGTCAAGCAGCTTGCGCGGGCCGCGGGAGTCGGCTACAACACGATGTGGGCGGCGCTCCAGGAGTGCAAGGTTCGTGGTGAGTTGCGCGTGAAGCCTCATGCGGGGATCCGTGTTGTTGCGGACGCTCCCGGTGTGCCTGATGATGAGCGGCCCGCTGGTTCCGGGCTGCGCTCGAAAGGCGCGCGGGCCGGGGCGCGGCTCGAACTCGACATCCTGCGCGGCACCTACCTCCCGGGCACCGTGCTGCCCTCTGTCAAGGTGCTGTGCGGTCGCTACGGGGTGTGCGCGGTAACATTGCGCAGGGCACTCGACCGTCTCTGCACACAGGGTTTCCTGTCGCGCGAACGGCGGGGGTACCGCTGCGGCGTCTCACCGGTTCGTGCCGGCGCCCGCATCGTGCTGGTGGCCCGCGGTGACGGGCACGGGAACGTGCGGAGCTACGCGCCGCGCAGCATGATGCATTTCCGGCTGATAGAGCAGGAGTGCGCGCGCAGGGGTGTGGGGCTTCACACGCTGACGCACTACTATGTCGAGGAGGAGTGCAGGGGTTCGGAAGAGGTCCGTCGGACAGTGGAGCGTGACCGCACCGAGAACTCGGTCCTGGGGTACCTGATGATGACCGCAAGTGTTCCCGACGAGCCCCTCGCCGCCGATCTTCAGTACCTGGTGCACTGCGGCAAACCGGTGGCCGTGTTCGATGAGACCGTGGCTGCTCCCGCGCTCCACCGGCGGTTCCGCGGCCCGCTCCTCCGCTACTACGTACTTCCCGATGACCGTGCGGCGGGAGGCATCGTGGGGGCATACCTCGTGCGTCTCGGGCACCGTCGGGTGCTGTTTCTCTCGCATGTCGGGGCGTACCGGGGGAGCGCGGCGCAGCGCCACGGCGGCGTTGTCGGTGCGCTTGCCGGTGCGGGGGCGGGGGAGGACGGCGTGCGGCTCGTCGAGCTTCCCATGGCCGAAGTCGACTGGACGCACAACCCGCACGACTACGAGGCGGGCCTGCGGGCGTTGCTCGAGCTGCACCGAGAGTCGCTCCGCGGCGGGTCCGCGGCGGACCACACGGGTTTTGTGGAGCGCCAGGCGGAAGAGGTAGGCGAGAGGGCGGGTCGGTATGCCCGGCGGCGCCGTTACTGGCACGCCCTTGGGAGCGTCCTCGAGCAGGAAGCCGCGACAGCGTGGGTCTGCTACAACGACGAGTTGGCGCTGGATTGCCTCGACCTGGTGTTGCAGCGCGGCATCGATGTGCCGGGGGCGCTTTCGGTGGTGGGATTCGACGACAGCGACGAGGCTTCACGAGCGGGGTTGACATCGTACAATTTCAACGGTGAAGCCTATGTCCATGCGATGGTCGAGCACATCCTGAACCCCGGCCGCGGCTCGGTGTACCGCCGCACAGGCGATATCGTGCGTTTCGACGGCTACGTCACGCCGCGCGGGACGGTGGGGAGGGTGTTGGGTGATTGGTGAAGCTCGTTATCGCCGGTCCGTTACCTACCGCACGGGGGTGTAGGGGGCGGAGCCCCCTCCACACCACGCCGTTCATGCTTCAGGGGCTGGGTGACTACTCATTATCCCGCGCATATTCTCACCCAGAATCATCCGCTTGCTCCGCTCATCCAGCTCGGTGCAGCACACCATGCCAAGCCGTGGCTCCATCGCCCCCCAGCAGCCGTCCGAGCCGTACAGCAGCCGCTCCGCGCCCAGCTTGCGCGCGGCATACTCTACGACACCAGGCTGGAACGCGTTGGCGAGGCAGAACCAGACGTTCTGGCGCGATCCGAAATACTCCACCGCGGTATCCACCGCACCGGTGCTCGGCAGGCTGTGGGCCATGATACAGGCGAGGCGGGGGAAACGCTCGACCACCGTGCGGTAGAGGTGCGATCCGGCGCGCGGGCCGAAGCCTGCCCCGTAGTGACAGAGCAGCACCCGGTGCTCTTCGGAAGCGTACTCGTACACCGGATCGTACAACGGTGAGTCGGCCGGCGTGTTGTGGAAATCGGGGTGGATCTTGAGGCCCTGCAGCCCGGCTGCCGCGCAGCGTTCCATTTCTGCCGCGAGGTCCGCCGGGTAGCGCGGGTTGCAGAACGTGTAGCCCCAGATGCGGCCGGGGAACTGCTCGCGCGCCTGTATCAGCAGATCGTTGCCGAGCTTCCAGTCACTGACCATCCCGACCGAGTGCGACACGCACGCCACGGCAACCCCCATGGCGTCGAGCACGCCTACCATGCCTGCCGGGTCCGAGTTCGGCACCATCATATACAGTGCCGGTCCCAGGTGCACGTGGCAGTCCACGATGTCGACCGTGGTCATGGGCCCGCCGGAGAGGAAATCCTCCAAGATCGTGTCACTGGTGACTGTCATCGTGTTCAGTCCCTGCTCCCGATGCGTGTCAACAGACCCCTGAACGTTCCTCCCGCTATCGCCTCGCGCTCCTCGTCGCTGATACCCGCCAGCAGCACCGACCCTTGCGCCATGCCTGCTGACTGCGCCGGCCAGTTGCTGCCGAACAGCAGTCGCTGCGCGCCAATCTCCTGGCAGAAGAAGCGTACCCCGTCAAACAGGTGAAACCCCACAGTCGACAAGTACAGGTTGGGGTACGCGCGCAGGGCCCACACGATCCGGTGGATCGGGTACCCGCCGAACCCCTCCACGACAAACGGGATATCGGGCCAGCGCTCGCAGATAGCGTAGTCGAACGTGGCGAGGTCGCCCTGGCGCCGGAAATCGAGACAGACGGGGAGGTGCACCGCCGCACACGCTTCGAGTACCGGTCCGAAACAGGCCTTGTCGCCGATGCCGTTGCAGAAATCCTTCGCGTCGATACGGCCCAGTGCTACGCGGTTGTCGAGGAACTCCTGCGGGTCGGTGTACGCGCGTTCGATTCGGTCGCTCACCGCGGGCATCAGGTGCCACGCCGGCCTGATCGTTTCGTGCCCCGCGGTCTCACGCGCGAGTTGCTCATGGCCGAGCCGCGGTGAGGCTTCCATGGCCACGGCGTGTTCGGCCGCGGCGCCGGTGATACTGTGCCGCGCCATCATGCCGCACAGGTCCTCAACCGACTTCGCGTTGCCCGGCGGGTCCGGCGCGCGGCTGCGGCCGATCCGCACACAGGTATCGAAGAACTTGAGCATGAGGGGATGATACTTCCTGCGTGAGAGGGGGTGAAAGCGTTCACCACGGAGTACCTGGCGCGGCTGAGCCGCAACCAGAGTCGTCTACTACTGAAAAGGCACTGCCCGCTGGTGTACGTTCGGGTGCCATGAGAGCTGCCTCAAGTCACTCGATCCGCGAAAGCGCTTCATTGGCCTCACGGAACCGGGGATGGCCTGGGTCAGCCGCATGGTGACGCTTGAGTGCGAGCCACGCATTGAGCGCTTCGAGGCGGCTCCGCTCCGAGGGAGCGGCGCGGTGCTGGGCGGTGCGGACCAGCGCGATCCCCCGAAGCCCGTCACTGCGCACCTCCGCGACACTTTTCAGCGTGCTCGGTTTCAGCAGCGCCGCCTGGTATCGCTCGAGCGCTTCGGTCTGCCTGCCCTGGGCGCGTGCCACGTGTCCCCGAAGCACGTCGAGCCACGAATCGCGCATCGTTTCCGACTGCGCAGCCGCTGTCGCAGCCCCGCCGGTCTGCCCCGCGCCCAGACACGCCTCGATACGGAGTGCGGCGATACGGGCCTGCTGCTCGGCCGTTCCTGCGCCGAGCGCGTCGAGGGCTGCCAGTGCATCGGCGTGGGCCGCCTTCGCGATCGCGGCTTGCGCAACCGCCAGCAGGTCCTGTTGTCCATATCTCTGCCGGAGTTCCTCCGCTGCCGAGGGTTTCTTCGGGGCAGGTGCG
>CAZJJT010000442.1:0-4425 GCA_964546395.1 uncultured Fibrobacterota bacterium | reverse complement strand
TGTCCTTACGGTCGTCAGGTGACTCACAGCCCTCCTCTGCCTCCCAGATGCCGTAGTTGATGGCGTAGTTGGCGAAGAGGTCGAGGCCCTCCACGCCGTAGAAGCGACCGCCGACCTCACCACCGACGAGGTGGTAGATGGCGCAGCTGTTCTCCCAGCCGCCGTGGGCCACCGTCAGCTGTCCCGTGAGGGGGTTGAGCCCGGTGATACCGGCCGCCACGTCGGAGAGGTTGGCGTTGCGGGGCGGCGCCAGCTCGATGAGGTCCGTCAGCCGGCGGTAGTAGACGTCGATCTCGAACTGGAACAGGTCGCTCTGCTGGTTGAGATAGCCGATCTCGGCCTCCAGGATGTTCTCGGGGCCGAGCTTGAAATCCGGCTGGTCGTCCCGCAGTGACGACGACTCGAGCTCCAGGCCGGCGACGGGGAGCTGAATAAGCAGGTTGAGGTAGCCCTCGAGGAAGGTGGGCGTGCGGAACGCGTTGCCCGCGCCTTCGATCGTGTCGGCAGCGTTCACGCCGGTGTAGATTACCGGAAGGTCGGGTTCCTTGCGTGGCGAACTCAACTCGTCGGCGCCGGGTTTGCGCAGCAGAAGGTCGCCGTAGATCTCCTGCTCGGTAATCATCATGTTGGCGGGGCAGCCCTGCACCACCGCACTCAGGCCCTCCTGGTACGAACCGCCGGCGACAGTAACCTGGAACAGTTTGCCGAAGTGACAGCCGAACATGGCCCCCTCCTTGAAGCGTGGTCGGTGAAGTCTGCGCCGTACACGCAAACCGAGCGAAAATACACCCGACTACTGCGCAGGGCATGGGGAGGGGGCTGGGCGCCCCCTATACCCCAGCTCGGAAGGTAACGATATTGTAGCCCAGCCCCCAGACCGGTTCACTGCCTCCTCCGGCCCCCACACTTGGGGGCGACCGAGTGCGGAGTGCGGAATACACACTGGTACGGCGTTGCTGCTATTTTCGGCTGGATGGCACAGCTCATCCGACAGTACTGGTTCTGGTTGGCGGCTGTTTCGCTCGTGGTCATGGGGCTCGAGCGCATCGCGCCGTGGCGGCGCGAACAGGAATGGCTGCGGCCGCAGTTCGGCCAGGATCTGTTCTGGTTGACGTTCAATGGTGTTGCCTGGGGGTTCGTGGTGAGCGGCCTGCTCAGCGCCGCCCCCTGGTGGCACGGGCCCTCGCTCAAGGCAGCACTGGATCTGTTCACTGCACGCTTCTCCACTGTGTCCACCTGGCCATTCGCCGCGCAGGTGGTGACCTACCTTGTACTCGCCGATTTCACTGAATGGTGCGTCCACAACGGCCTGCACCGTCTGGACTGGCTCTGGCCCATACACCGCCTGCACCACTCGATTCACACCATGGACTGGATCGGCAACTTCCGGTTCCACTGGGGCGAACTGGTCGTGTACGGACTCGCCAAGTACCTTCCCCTTACGCTGCTTGGCGCACGCTACGAACCCATGCTGGTCTCGTGGGTCATCTCTACGACCGTCGGACACCTGAACCACTCGAATCTGAACATCTCCTGGGGGCCACTTCGCTACGTGCTGAACTCGCCCCGCATGCATATCTGGCACCACGACAAGCACCCGGACAACAGGGTCGGGTACAACTTCGCGGTGGTGTTCAGCCTGTGGGACTGGCTGTTCGGCACGGCGCACATGCCCGACACGCAGCCGGCGGCGCTGGGGTTTGGCGGCGATGATCGGTACCCTGACGGTGTGGTGAGGCGGTTCTTTCTGCCGTATGTGAGGGAGGCGAAGAAGCAAGTGAGAATCGAGAAGTGAGAATCGAGCAGCACCGAACACTTCCCACTTTGTCCCTGGGTGCCTCGCCCCTCCTCGCTCCTCACTTCTGGGTTCTGGATTCCTGCTCCCCATCCTGTCTTTGGCAAGGAGGTCGTATGCCCCATTCCCCGCTTCCCCCCGTCGCCAACCCCACGGTCGTGCTCCGCGAGGAGTTCGACGACTGGGCGGTGTTGTACAACCCCGACACGGCCGAAGCGTTCGGCACGAACCCGGTCGGCGTGGCGATCTGGAAACTGGTGAATGGCAGAAGGGATGCTGACCAGATTGCCGCTGCCGTTGCCGCACAGTTCGAGGAGGCGCCCGAGACGGTTGAGGCCGATGTCGGGCAGTTCCTTGCCCAACTGTCCGAACATGGATTTGTGGGCTACGAGACAGCGGACTGAGTGAGTCGGCGCAGCAGCAACCCCACCGGGTCTCGCACACAAGCCGCTTCGAGAAACACCCGCCGGACAAACTGGGGCATGCGGTTCCAGGCGCCCATCGGCACGAGTGTGACCGCGTGCGCGTACCACGAACCGCAATCTCCCGGCACCTGAGGCACGCCCGCGCGGGCGGCATATCGCATGATCACCGACGAAAACCGCCAAAGCCCTGCGCGCTCCGCCCGTTGACAGAACGCGTGCCAGTCAACCTGGCCGCACTGCGCGAGTGCGGCGATATCGCCGAAGCAGCGGTTGTCAAACGACGCCGCCGCGTGTACCAGCGCGTGAGCGACCGTCACCAGCAGCGCATCGGTCGCGTCAGTCAGGAAGCGGGTGTGCGACACACGCACAGCCCGGGCGAACAGATCCCCTGCGGGCAGGTCGAACCGCTCGGGGTAGTTCAGCGCGCTGTGCAGTTCGATTCGCTCCACGGCGCCGTCGACCACGACCGCATACTCATGCTCAAACGGCCAGTGTCCCTCGGCCCGCCGTGCGCCGGGCATGGCCGCGAGTGCGCCTGAAGCGCGCGCGAAATCACACGGGCGCACGAGGATATCGATGTCGGACATCGTGCGGGAAGCAATCCGGTCGGCCAGACCGCGTGCAGCCAGGTCCGCTCCTTTCAGCGGCAGGTACTCGATACTCTCGGCGGCGAATACGGTATCCAGCAGATCAAGCGCACGCCTGGCCTGCGAAGCCCGCGCATGCCACCCACCCGGCGACTCACATCGACTGCTGTTCAGCCCTCCGGCTCTGCCCATGCGTTTCCACGGTCCGGCGCGCATCCGCCACGCGACTCCCGCGGCTTGGCCCACTACGATTCCACGAAACCGGTCTGCCCGGCCTGCCGGTTCCAGTCGCACCGGGTGCGTGCCGCGCCATGCCGCTGCGGCCACATGCGATACGCTCGATACGCCCACCGGCGCATCGGCCCACAGGTTCGCATCACCCCGGGTACGGATAACCCGCGAGTTGCTGTCTGCACTCACCACGCGGTGCGCCACGAGCGTGCGGCCGCGACGGAACCTGACAACATCGCCCGGCGCCGGTACCGTATCGGCGGTACGCCTGCGCCACAGCACCCGGTCGCCGGGCCGCAGCACCGGCCACATGCTGTATCCCTCAAACCCGGTTGTCTCGTACTCATTGGGGTGCCTGTGTTCCCTCACCAGTTGCTCAAGCAGGGCTTTCTGCGGGCCAAGGTCGCGGCCGACCGGTGGAAGGTGTTCGATGCGTGTGATACACGCGCCGCGAAGCGCCCCGACAAGACGCGCAAACGACACCGCGGCGCCGGTGCCGTCCGAGCAGACCAGCCGCGAGAGTGCCGCCGCATGGCTTGCAGGCTCCCCGGGGCCCAGGAGCGCGACCCGATTCACCACCGGCGCCTCAGCTGAGCGCGGAGCCTGCGCCCTCCGTCCCTCTCCGGCCACCTCCCCGAACCGGGCCGCATCGTGGGTGTCGGGCCGCGGGCGGAACGGAAACGGCACGGCATACACGCGGCCCGTGCGCCATTCCACCGCCACCACGTCGTCACCCAGCACCTGCAGGCCCATCTGCGCCGCCGCGAGACTGAGTGTGGTCTTGCCGCTGCGGCTTGGACCGGCAAACAGCGTGGCCGTTCCCGCATGTGCAACGCCGGCCGCATGCACGAACACGAACCGGTGCGCCATGCTGCGCACGAACCGCACCGAGAACTCCGCCCAGCGATCGGCAAACGGCATGTCGGCCGGCTCTCCCGGGTTCCACCCGACCTCGATATCGCCTCGGCAGTCGTTGCCGCACCACGTGCCGTCCGCAACCATGTCGTGGAAGTTGGCCGTGATCTGCGAAGCGAGTTGACGGTCCCGAGTGCAGACCACGACCCGCTCGCCGTAGAAATTGATAGTGATCTTCATCATGGTGCCGCCCGGGGGCCGGGACAGAGCGCAAGCGGCCTGATATGACGGTTGCGCTGCCACAGCACGGCACGCACCGCTGCCGCGCGCCCTACAGTGGAGCGGTCTTCGGGAGTTGCCAACCCCAGCGAGTACCGCGACTCCAGGTTCGCCAATGGGCTCGCCGCCGCCATCCTGCACGCATAGCCAAGCTCGGTGCGGAACGTGCTGCAGTAGGGCTCAGGCGCCGCCATCGGCCGCCGAAGAAGGCAGGGGCCGCCGCAGAAACCCCTCAGCGCACACGCCCGGCAGG
>CAZJJT010000441.1:0-4426 GCA_964546395.1 uncultured Fibrobacterota bacterium | reverse complement strand
ATGAAACACCACGACGTACGCCAATCCCTCCTCTGCAGCAGCCTCGACTGCCCCCGGCGACAGCTCGGGCGGGTGCTCTTCCTCATCGGTGCGCCGCACGCGAATGCTCTGCGCAATGCGTTCTTCGGTGCGGGGACTGACTGCGCGCCATCCGCACTGGTTCAGGCTGGACCACGCCAGGACCCGCTCGCGGATCTCCTTGTAGAACGCTGCGGTGGTGTCGTGCAGGATAGAGCCCTGGCCGTAGTCGCGCCGGATAGCGGATACGGCAACGCCTACCTTGGGCGAAGCCGACGGTTGAGCCGATGAGGTCGCGGTCAGTGCCAGGACCGCGAGAACAGCAAGAAGAGCAACGCCACGCGCCGGCGAGGTCATGGGGCCAATCTACGATCCGCCGCGCGGTACAGCGCGGCAACCACACGGGGCGTTGCGGGGGCCGCAGAGCGTGCGGCGTACGGCGTCGCACATCGCCGAGGGCCCCGCTGAGGGGGGTGTGCCCCGGGACAACGCGAACGGCGGGTCCGCTGCGCCGTGACGGTGCTGCCGACCCACCGCGTTGGCCCGGGGCCAGGGGGGATGTGCCGCGCAGCGGCACTCCCCCCATCAGACACGATACCTGCTGCAGTGGGCCGCCCAGAAGAAACCTTCGTGCCGTAGAGCCACTCGGGCAAGACCCTCGTGTGTCTAGCGTCCCTCTTTCCACGCGTCGGTGGCCTGCAAACTCCCATCCAGGTAGGTCCACGTGATCTTCTGGTAGCGCAGCGCAACTTCCTCGAGGTGCTCGAAGCGCTCCTTGCTCGGGTCTTTGACGTTGTGCATGATCGGCTTGACGGAACAGACCTTCACGCCTTCGAGCTTGTGGTTGTAGTACTCCACCTCCGAGCCGGTATCGTCGATACGGAACCACTTGATCTCGGCCGAAGCGAACGTCTGGCCCTCACACACCGCCTTGTAGAGGTACGGCGAGCTGGCGTCGAACGCTTTCACCAGCTTGATCGACTCGTGCTTGCGCGTGCCGGTCAGGCGGCCCGTGTCGGGGTCGGTCGGAATACGCACTTCGTGGTCGAACGCCAGCACCTCGATACTGCCCTCGCGCCCCGCAACGTCCACCGACCCCTTCACTTCGTTCCCGCCGTCATCGGTAAGCCACAGGTATGCAGGAATAGGCATCGCAACACTCCTTTCAAACGCGTGTGTTCGGTCAGGCTACTTGCCGCGCGGCATCTGGCTGACCAGTGACAGGTTGATATCGATACCCTCGATCTGGAAATGCGGCATCACCGCGAGCGACACGGAGAAGAAACCCGGGTTGTCCTCGATCTCGTTGACGGTTACTTCAGCGGCTTTCAGCGGGTGCGTGGCAATCAGGTCGGGCCCGGGGTCGTTCATCTCGGTTACCAGCCCGCGCACCCAGATGTTCAGTTCGTCCTCGAGGACCGTCCTGCTCTTGGTGGAGCCGATGTTCTCGCGCTGAATCACTTTCAGGTAGTGCGCGATACGCGATACGAGGAAGATGTAGGGGAGACGCGAGTTGATCCGCATGTTTGCGGTCACGATCGGGTCATCGTACTCCTGCGGTTTCTGCGCCGAGTTGGCCGAGAAGAAACAGGCGTAGTTGCTGTTCTTGTAGAACGACAGCGGTATGAACCCTTCCTTGGCGAACTCGAACTCGCGCGTTTCGGGGATGAGTATCTCGGTAGGAATCTTCATCTGCGAGCCCTTGCCCACATCAAAGAAGTGCACCGGCAGATCTTCCACCTTGCCACCGGCCTCGGGTCCGCGGATCTGCACACACCAGCCGTTGTCAGCGAATGAGCGCGCCATGTTGGCGGCAAACGCGAACGCGGCGCTGCCCCACAGGTACTTCTCGTGGTCGGGGCCGGTCACACCCTCTTCGTACGAGAACTCCTTCACCGGCACCGTGTCGGCGCCGTAGGGAAGGCGCAGGAGGAAGCGGGGGAGTGTCAGGCCCACATAGCGCGAATCGTCGGTCTGCCGGAACCCGTTCCATCTGACGAACTCCGAACGCTCCATGTACGTGCGCAGGTCCTCGATGCGCGTGAGTTCCTGCACGCTGTCCTTGCCGAAGAACCTCGGGGTAACCGACCCCAGGAACGGGCAGTGGCACGAGGCCGCCACGCGGGACAGCTCGTGCAGCAGGCTGATGTCGGCGTGGCTGCTGTCGAACGCGTAGTTCGAAACCACCACCCCGTAGGGTTCTCCTCCCGGCGTGTCGTACTCGTCGGTGTACACGTGACGGTACAGGCCCGACTGGACTGTCTCAGGCGCATCCTCGAAGTCCTCGGCCAGCTCGTCCTTCGCAACGTCGAGGATATCGATCTTCTCGTTGCGCTTGTGGTCGGTGCGGTCGACCAGGAACTTCAGGCTTCGCCACGCGCTCTCCATCGCCTGGAACCTCGCGTGGTGCATGACTTCGTCGAGCTGCAGCGAGATGCGGTGGTCGATCTCGGCGATGTAGTTGTCGAGCACGACCTTGTCGATACGGTCGACCTGCTGAGTGGACTGCACGACGCTCTCGACGAAGAAACTGAGGGCGGCGCCGATACGCGTGCTTGCGTCACTTTCCGCCATCGCCTCGGCGTCCTTGAAATCGGCGATGTTCACCTGTGTCTCGGGGACGGTCAGGTTCATGGTCTCGTAGATGTAGGCCAGGTCGAGCTGGCGGGGCTCGTCGGTTCTGGCCGGGGTCTTCTCGTTCTGCTCGGACATCGGATATGCTCCTTGTGGTGGGCGTCAGCGGCCGGTGCGCGGCTACGACGCGATGGTGGTCTGGTCGGGAATGAGCTTCTGCAGCTCGGACTGCAGCGCCTTGGTGGCCTCGCGGTTGCGGATGATCTCCTCAAGGCGTTTGCGGAACTCCCGGTTGTCAAGGAGATTGGATTTGAGGTCCTTGATCAGGTTGCGGGCCGCCAGCAGACGCGCGAGGGCCGGAATCGACTTGGCCACGCTCTCCGGCCGAAACGAATCCATGTTTCTTACCGGCAGCCGGACGTCGAGCCCGCCCTCGTCGGTGAGCTTGTTGTCCACCTGGTAGCAAAGCTCCAGGTCCATGCTCTCCATCACCTGAGTGAAATTGCTCCGGTTAACCGCGATCTTCTCGCGGTCGGCCACACGCGTGCCGCGCGCCTTGAACGAGAAGTCGCCAACCACCATGGTCTTGAGCGGCAACTCCATCTTCTTCCTCGCATTGCCCTTGCCCACGTCGAGTTTGAGATTGATCCGCGCCGCGGGAATCTCGTTCTGGAAACTTCCTGCCATGTGCACCGCCTTTCTGTGAGGGTGACAGGTATGCTACGAGCCAAGTTCGATGGCACGGCCGGGGTCGATACGACTGATTCGTCCCAGCAACGCCCGTTGTTTCTCCGCGTGCCGCGGGTTGCGCTGGCCCGTCTGAGCCGCGCGGTACGCCCGAAGCAGTTCCGAAAGCGCCTCGAGTGCCAGATCCGGGTCCCAGCGGTCGAGGTGGTACATGTCGATGGTTTCTTCCAGCGACTCCAGCACCGGAATCGCCACCGCCCCCTGCCTGCCGTTCAGCAGCAGCGAGCCGATGAGTATCCCGCGGCGGAAATTGTCACGAACGCTTGATGAGCTGCGCGAAGCATCACGCAGCACACCGATCGCTTCAGTCAGTCTGCCCGCGGAGACCAACGCGAGCGCCTCGCTGCGCAGGACCCCAAACGGGTCCTCCGCGGGAGCGCCGCAGGTGTTGGTGTCTGTCGCGGGCGATCCCGGCAGATGCTCCATCGCCACGAGCGTGTCCAGCCATTGCCCGGTCTGCTCGTCGCAGAACGGCGTGCTGTCGGTGAACCGCAAATCCTTCAGTGAAGGGACGCGCGCCAGAAGGCAGGCCGTTTCGCGGCGGACGGCATCGGCGACCCCGTGGTGGCTCTCCCCCAGCCCTTCGCAGGCGGTAACGACGAACCGCTGAAGGTCGAGCCAGAGATGACAGCCGCGCGAGGCGAACGCATGCTCGGACTTGAGCAGCAATGCGCCCCACTCACCGGCAGCAAGTCGGGCACCCAGAAACGAGCGGAGTTGCGCCGGAGGTCCCTCCAGGCGCGTGACACCGGTGTCGGCCGGGGGAAGCTGCCGCAGGTGGTCCCAGCGCGAAGCGCGCAGAATCCGGTAGCCGGCGGGCGAAGACGGTTCCTTCTCCACCAGGAGCAGTCCTGCCTTGCGCGCCGTGGCCAGGGCCTGCGCAGGTGTTTCCACGGTGCCGACAGTGGGGGGTACTGAAGGAGAGCCGGGAGTGGCTGCGGCAGGCGCTGGCTTGCAAACGTCTTTCCACTGTGAGACCATGCGGTGGAACGCAACGGGAACCGGGGGACTCTCGGGGAATCGCTGCTCGAGGACAGGCTGCAGTCTGCAGAGCGCCTCGTACAGCCGCGCAACATGGTCGCGGTGG
>CAZJJT010000440.1:0-4442 GCA_964546395.1 uncultured Fibrobacterota bacterium | reverse complement strand
AGTCGCGCATGCACTCCACTTCACGACGCATGCCCGGCGCGCTGAGCACCACCAGTGACCCGTCCGTCGGCACCCGCGGCATCACCTCGGCGCTGCGGTACAACAGCGAGTCCTGCACGGCGGCAAGGAGCGTGGCGGGCGGGGCGGGCCGGTCGACAAACAGCGGCGTGAAATCATACTCGGCCGCCTGGCACCAGAGCATGATATGCTCCTTGCCGGCATGGCCCCAAAGCTGCAGCAGCCGGTTGTCACGCTCTTCCGGGACCGGCATGCTGCGCTCTTCCCAGTCGTCCCCGGAGAACGCAGCCCACCCCTCGTCGCGCAACGTCAACCGTCCCCGCACATCGGCGGGCGCCGCCGGTACCGTGGCCGCAAGGCGGCGAACCGTCCCGGCGGCCGTATCGACATCTTCCCAGAACGCCGAACACGGGTTGAGCGCGAACACATACACATCGTGCGACCGCGCGATGTCGAGCAGTGTCTGGCGATGGAACAGGGAGAGCCCGTCGATTCCGTATACGAACAGCGGTCCGGAAAGGTGCTCACGGACCGTCCGGCCAAGTTCATCCGGAGTGTGCGTGGCTACCAGGCGCGGCAGTGTCGTGTACTTCCGGTGTTCCTGCGCACTCACTCGGGCGGCGAGCCCCTCAGGGCCGAACACCAGCCCGTACAGCGCCCGCTGCCACTGCTCCATATCGGCTGCATCGGCGTTTCGCTCGGCGAAATAGTCCCGCGAGGGCCACGCACCCAGGATCCCTCTGAAACGCACCGTGCCGCGATCGTCCCGAAGGTCGGGACGGGAGTACTCGTACTCGAGAAACAACCCGGCAAGCCGGGCGGCGAGCGTGATCCGGCGAAGCGTGCGCCCTGCTTCACCGCCGTGGTCGAGGTAGGCGGCAAGGGCGACCAACGACCGCTCGGTGTACACCGGCCCGTCATCCCGCATGGTATGCAGCAGCCAGCACTGCAACACCGGGCCATCGATTTCCGCCACGTCCTCTCCGGAACGTGCGAGCAGTGTCCAGAGGAACTTCTCGATGAACTGCCCATCGACACACGCGACCACGCCCTGCTGCGCGCTGAACCGCAGTTTCAGCCATTTGTCAACTTGCCGGTTGGGAACCAGCAGGGGAGGCGGCTCGAGGGGCACGGTCCATGCGTTCGACAACTGTGCCCAGAGCTCGTCGGCGAGCCGCTCGGGGCAGTTGGAGAAATACAGGTGCAGAGGCATGTGCAGGGAAGATACGAGTTAGGCGGGCGGAAGTCCAGATGACTGTGTGCCAGCGCGGATCGCTTGCCGCAGAGACTATTTGTTCTACACTCCTGCACACAAGGGAAGGCGAGTATGAAAACTGGCACGCTGCCCCGTTCCGCGTACATGCACGGGATCACACCCTCAGGCGACCACAACTACCAGCTCATGCGCGACTGCGGTGTCGAGTGGCTGCGCTTCGGCCTCGGCTTCCCGCTGGCGAGCGACCTCGAACAGCCCGCCGAGCGGCTCGTGAAGCGGATCGCGCAAGCCGCACAGCTCCGGGAACAGGGGCTGCGGCTGCTCGCTTCCAGTTTCGGGCCCGGTTCCATGAGGTTCGTCAAGGAGGAGGGCGCGACCGTATGGACCTCCGCAATTCCGTCACAGGCCGGCGAACCGGGCAGCGACACCTTCTACGCCACCGTCGAACGGGCTGGACTCGTACTGGGTGAGGCTACACGCGGCCTGGTGGACTGGTGGCAGGTGGCCAACGAACCCGACATCGACATATTCCGCGGGACGTTCGACAACGCGCGGATGGCGGAGTTTCTGCTCCGGTCCGCCCGGGGTATCAAGCGCGGGAATCCCGCGGCCAGGACCGGTATCAATATCGGCGAACTCAACCCGAATGCCCGCGTGCTGATCGACCTGCTGTATCGCGTACCCGATCGCCTCTTCGACTACATCGGCCTCGACGGCTACTTCGGGTCATGGCAGCCCGGCGGCCCCGACAGCTGGCGCGCGTATATCGATGAAGCGCACGAGTTGACCGGCTGCCCGGTGATTGTCAACGAATGGGGCTACTCCTCCCTCGAGTCCTCACCGATCACAGACGACCCGCCGCGCGCGAAGCACTACAACCAGGACGTGTGCAGGGCCAAGGCGTGGTCGAAGGTGTGGGGAGGAGGCCACACCCCGGCTGTCCAGGCGGAGTATGTCCGCATGGCCAAGCGCACGTTCACCGAGCACCCTGACGTTCTCGGAGATTTCTTCTTCAAGTGGAGCGACGACCCCGCGTGCTGGCAGTGTGGGCAACCCGGCTGCCCTGCCGAGTGCGCGTGGGGGTTGGTGGATACCGCAGGGATGCCCAAGCCGGCCTACGATGCGCTCAGAGACGCCATCGGCAGGACCGGCGGCAGCGGCCGTTTCTCCCCGGCTACTGCTCAGTCACCGACACGCTGACATCGGGCCGCGTGCCGGGAAGCACGAACACGCCCGGGGCCGCGCTGCGTTCGGCGGCGCCGTGCCGCACCGCACCGTTGAGCTGCACGATCGGCGACACACGGAGAAACACCTGGCGGCCGGGGGCGGCGCGCTGCCCGACCGACCTCAACTGCCCGTTGTCAATCGCTGTACTGCCGTACCAGTTCGTGATGTCGTAGCCGGCGCATTTCCACACGCGGTTCTGTATCGTGTCCTGGAACTCCTCGCTGAGTGTGAACCCGCTCACCGAAGGTCCGATGCTGCGAGGGTTCTTGGCAGTGATGAACGTGTACACGTAGAGCGCGTTGACATACTGACCGGAATCGTTCGGGTGGATCGCATCACTGAACGTGAACAGCGAGTCGAGCGTCACGCCCCCAACGGAAGGCCGCGTGCCGTAGCTGTGCGGCCGCCCTGTACGAAGGTCCCACCACTCACGTCCGACACTGAGCACCGGTGCATTCAGCATGCGGCCGACGCTGTCGTTGGCGGGAACATAGCGCATGAACGCGTTGAACCAGTTGTGCGAAGTCATGGCCCACGGGGTGAAGATGATCGGCAGCGCGCCGACCGAGTCACACAAGTCTCCGAATTTTCGCATGTACTCGTAGAACAACGCCGTGTTCGTGTGATTGCTCGTATCGCCGCCGTACTCCCACCCCTGCAGTACCACGATGTCGTAGTTGTTGTTGCGGATCATGTTGGGCCCGGATCCCGAATTCCAGTACGCATCGACATCCGAGGCGAACACGATCGCCTGGTCGGCCGTGATAGTGATTGCCGGGCTGTCCGCCGCCGCTATTGCTTCAATACGGCTGTCCATGCCGCCAGCGTGTTGCGTGTAGCTGTTGCCCACGAAGAGCATTTTCACTGGTCCGGTAACCGGCAGTTCAAAGGACTGGGCATAGACGACGGCCTGGAGGCCGACGACGACAGACGCAACAACGGCTCTTCGAAGCATGGAATCCCCCCCGGGACAGGCTGATAGGTGCTGAGTCAACCGCGACATCAGCTGCATAGTAGATAAATAACCCTCTGCCGCACCTGCGATGCCGCCATTTCTGCATAGATGAAACTATCTACAGATAGAATAATATACTTGGACGGTCACGACTCGGCGCTCAGTTTCAACATGCTGGTCAAGGCGGTGCGCGCCTTGACGGCAATATCGGGCGGAACCGACACGACAGCCCCCCCCCTGCCCTCAAGCGCCGCCAACACGCCTGCCGCCGACCCCACGCGCATGTTGGGGCACGTGAGAGGCGGCTGAAGCGTGTGAAACACTTTGCCGGGGCTCTGCGTACGGAGCGTATGAAGGATACCGACCTCGGTGGCGACGATGTACTCCGCGTGAGGGTCACTCTTGACGAACGCGCACATGCCGCCGGTTGACAGCACCTGGTCGGCTTCGTGTCGGCACGCCCGCGGCGCTTCGGGATGGATCATCAGCACCGCGTGCGGGTGTTCGTGCCGCGCCCGCGCGAGCATCTGCGGTGTGATACGCGCGTGCGTGGGGCAGAATCCTTTCCACAGCACGATCTCGCGGCCGGTCTGCTCCGCTACGTGGTCGCCGAGATGCTCATCGGGCACGAAGATGATCCCCTTGTCGGCGGGAAGGCGCCTGGCGATGGTGAGGGCGTTCGCGCTCGTGCAGCAGACATCCGACAGCGCCTTGATCTCTGCTGTCGAGTTGACGTAGCACATGACGAGGTGGTCCGGGTGCTCGGCGCGCATCTGCAGCAACTCGTGCGGTGCTATCATGTCCGCCATCGGGCAGCCGGCGCGCGGTTCGGCGATGATCACGGTGCGCCCCGGGTTGAGGATCGCCGCGGTCTCTGCCATGAACATCACTCCGCAGAACACGATGGTATCGGCCTCCACCCGTGTGGCCTCCACACTCAGTCCGTAGCTGTCCCCCACGTAGTCTGCGAGGTCCTGCACGTCACCCGGCTGGTACGTGTGGCACAGCACCACCGCGTTGCGTGTG
>CAZJJT010000439.1:0-4445 GCA_964546395.1 uncultured Fibrobacterota bacterium | reverse complement strand
TAAGCCAAACGCTCATACTGCCGTTGATGTGAACGACGGTATCAGGCGATTCCGCATCACGCACCCGTATCATCCTTTGCGTGGGCTGGAGTTCGAGTCGTTGGAGGCGCGCGAGTCGTTCGGGCGGCAGGTGTTTGTCTTCGAGGATCCTCAGGGGCGGAAAGTGCAGGTCCCAACAGCCTGGACGGATGCCGCCGCGCCGGACCCGTTTCTGGCGATCAGTCAGGGCCGCGCCTACTTGCGCGTGGAAGACTTGCTTGGGATGGGAGAGTTGATCCGGGGGAACCGCCGATGAGTTTTGTGTGGCTTCGAAGGTGTACGCGCCCTGCGATGTGTAAAGCGAATGATGTCGTTAGTGTAATGATAATGTTGTCGGCATGTTGTATCTGGCACAGGCCTTAATGCCTAATATTTGTTGATAGAGTGGCGTTTGGTCACAAGAAATGGGTCGGGACGCGTCTCCAGGTGTATATTATTCTCATTACACGAGGTGGGCTCGGATTCACCCAGGAGGTCGCGATGAGTCTACAGGGTTCGAGGACGAAAAGAGAGGCGTTGCGCCAACAGGGCGCGCTGCACGCACACCCGGAAGGGGTCCGGGATCCGCTGTTCGAACACGGCGGGTTCTTCGACCCCATGGATGTGGTCCAGGTGAAGTACGAGATGCTTCGCCGCGTGGGACAGGAGGGTATGAGGGTGAGCGACGCGGCGAACACCTTCGGGTTCTCACGGCCGTCGTTCTACAAGGCGCGCGCAGACTTCGACGCGGAGGGGGTGACGGGGCTGGCAACCAGGAAGCGTGGGCCGCACAGCCCCTACAAGCTGACCGAGGAGGTCGTGGCCTTTGTGGGCGAACTACGCACCGGGACGCCCTCTCTGTCGGCGGCAGCCCTCGCCGAGCGGGTCCTCGAACGCTTCGGCAAGCCGATCCATCCGCGGAGCATCGAGCGGGCCTTGTCGGGCCCGAAAAAAAAGGGGCCCTCATCGAAGAGGGGGGACGAACATTGACCCGGCAAGAAGGCGTAGTGCGCTACGAGAGATTGCGCGAGGCTCAGCTGCGGGGTGGGCGCCCGAGCCGGGAACGGGAGTTGTTCATACAGCGCGGCATGCTGAGCTGGTTGAATGCCTGGACGCAGTACGCCCCGTTACCCAAGCCGGTTGGCCATGGCGTGGAGCAGCGACCTGATACGGCGGTTGCGATGATGAGTGTGCCGCTGGACGAAGCCTTGGCCGAGGTGCTGGCAACGATGACGTGGGCGGTCTTTTGCTGAGGAGGACAAGCGATATGTCACAAATCCACAACCGCAAAGTGAGCGCTGGACATCTGAGACGCAATGCGTTCTTGTATGTACGGCAGTCGTCGCTGCGCCAAGTACGCGAGAACACCGAAAGCGCGGCCCGGCAGTACGCCCTGCGGCACAAAGCCATCGAGCTGGGCTGGCACGCGGAGCAGATCGTGGTCATTGACGAAGACCAGGCCCTGTCGGCCGCCTCCAGCGCCCAGCGCGAGGGGTTCCAGCGACTGGTGGCGGAAGTGGGCATGGGACACGCCGGAGTGGTCTTGGGCCTGGAGGTGTCACGACTGGCGCGCTGCTGCAGCGACTGGCACCGGCTGCTGGAGATCTGCGGGCTCACCGAGACGCTGATCCTCGACGAAGACGGACTGTATGACGCGACCCAATTCAATGATCGGCTGCTCTTGGGGCTCAAAGGCGCCATGTCGGAAGCCGAACTGCACATCCTGCGTGCGCGATTGAGGGGCGGAGCGCTGAACAAGGCCGCTCGCGGAGAGCTCGCTTTCCGCCTGCCCACCGGCTATGTCCGCGACGTCGATGGGCGGACCGTTATCGATCCCGATCAGCAGATTGAACAGGCCGTGCGGCTTGTGTTCGAGACATTCCGGCAAGTTGGCTCGGCGCACGGCACGGTTCGCTTGTTCCGTGAACGCGATCTAAAGTTCCCGACGCGGCTTCAGCGTGGTCCGCGCAAGGGAGAGGTTGTCTGGGAGCCGTTGACCAGCGGGCGTACCGCTAGCGTTTTGCGCAACCCCTGCTATGCTGGAGCCTACGCCTACGGGGTCAGCCACGAGAGCAAACGGGCCGATGGGCGAAGCCAGTATAAACTCCTGCCGCGCGAGCAGTGGCATACGCTCTTGCCGGACGCTCACCAGGGGTACATTTCCTGGGGGCGGTACGAAGAGAACAAACGGCAGTTGGCCGCCAACACCAGAAAGGCTCGCTTGTGCCCGCCCGGCGATGGACCGGCGTTGCTGCAGGGCATCGCCGTGTGCGGCCTGTGCGGCGGACGCATGAGCATTCGATACCAGCAGCGGCGAGGCGGCATCTATCCGAACTACGAGTGTCATGGCCTGGGCAATACCTAGGCGTTGCCCATCTGCCAGTTCATCCCCGGCGACCACATCGACCGCGCCATCGGCGAGTTACTCTTGGAAGTGGTCTCGCCGGCGGCTTTGGAAGTTGCCCTGAACGTGCAGGCAGAGGTGGAGCGACGCTGCGGGGAGGTCGATCGGATCCGGCGCCAAGAGGTGGAGCGGGCCCAGTACGAAGCCGACGTGGCCCGACGCCGCTACATGCAGGTCGACCCGGACAATCGGCTGGTTGCCGCAACGCTGGAAGCGGAATGGAACCACAAGATCGAAGCCCTGGCGCTGGCCCAGGACCACTACGAACGCCTGCGAACACAGGAGCGTTCGCTCTCCAACGAGGACACTCGCGTACAGGTGCTGGCCCTGGCAACGGACTTCCCGGCACTGTGGAGCAACCCCAAGACGCCACATCGCCTGCGTAAGCGCCTCGTCCGTCTGGTGATCGAAGATGTCACCTTAGTCAAGGCCGAGCACGTGAGTGTGCATGTGCGCTTCCGAGGCGGTGCTGCACGTTCCTTCTCTCTGCCCCGTCTGCGCTCAGCGCAGGAGGAACACCGTACACCGGAAAACGTCGTACGGGAAATCAACCATCTGCTTGACGAACATACCTGCGCCGAGATCGCAGACATCCTCAACGAACGGGGACTGCGCAGTGGTACGGGCAAGCCTTTCCACGCCCAGCGAGTCGCGCGCATCCAAAATGCCTACAAGTTGACCCCCCGGCGGGAGCGTCTACGCCGCAATGGGCTGTTGACGTCCGCGCAGATCTGCGACCAACTGGGCATCTCCCAATCCCGGCTCGCGCACCTCAATAGGCGCGGGGACCCAACCATCCGCCGCCACAAACTCGATGGAAATCACTACCTCTACGAGTCCTCTAAGAAACCACAAGACCACAATGCGCTATCTTACTCCACAGGAGGTGCAGTATGAACACGAGTCCTACTCCAACAAGAGTCGCGGCATCCGCGAGAAGGCGCTGAAGGCGGCCTTGGCCCCCAAGCCCACGCAAACACTGGCACGCCAGCAACTGCAGACACGGTTGGTCTGGGCGTCGCTCATCCCTCGTGATCGCCCGGAAAGAAACATCCTATCCTTTTGTCATAGTCGACATCTGCAAGCGCCGGATTGGCGTGCGCGCATGCCCACCCGGGAGTGAGCAGGATCACCCGCGTCCTCGCGGCCGTTAGCCGCTTCACCACCCCCCGCAGCGTACCCGCAAGGGTCAGACGGATCTCCACCGATGGTTTCACGTAGCGTCCGTCGTTCATGCCGTAGCACGCGACCACCAGCGTGGGGCGCAGGCTGAGCACGTCGCGGTCCAGTCGCGCCAGGCCACCCGGCGCAGTATCGCCGCTCCATCCCGCATTGAAGAAGGTCAGGTGCAACTCCGGCCACCGGGTGGCCAGGTAGGTCTCGATGTAGGTGGTGAAGAGATGATGTCCGGTGATCGAATCGCCCGGGAAAACGATTCAATTACCGCGACGGGCATGCCGTAGGCAGGAGTATGCCCGCCGAACCGTCACCGTTGCTGCACCTTCAGCACCGTCTGCACGCCGTGCTGCGTCGGCACAACGCGCAGTCCCGCCGACAACCGCTCCGGCGACACCAGTCTCGACGGCACAAGCCTGCCACACAGGTCGACCATGTACGAGGGGCGTGCCGCGGGACGAGCGGCGCGTTGCGCCGCTACGAGAGGCGCAGCAGCAACGATACCGCCATCCACATACCCATTGGTGAGGAACGTGGCGCTGCGCGCGGGCAGCTCGATCCCGGTGAGCGACGACAGCGTCGGCAAGCGACCGTTGACTTCGGTGGCCGAGAGACGGAACACCTGATACGTCCCCGGGTCGTAGGTGCCGCAGTTGATATCGACCGTGCGCGACGACGTTGCGTTGTTCACCAGCAGCACAGTCGTGGCACCATTGATAGTGTCGTACAGCACGGCCTGCTTGACATCGGGGTTGCTGGACGAAGAGTTCAGCACATAGGTCGCGCCGGAGTGTGTGTGGCTGAACAGGTGTCCCAGCACGTAGAACTGCTCGGTACGCTTGCGAGT
>CAZJJT010000438.1:0-4448 GCA_964546395.1 uncultured Fibrobacterota bacterium | reverse complement strand
CGCGAGGGATACCGGGTCTGCACCGCCGATGAGGTCCGGAACTGCTGCGCGGGGGGTCTGATACGTGTCGGGGGGCATGGGGTAAGCCACACGCGCCTCTCGGCGCTGTCGGCGGACGAACAGGAAGAGGAGATCCGCTCGTGCAAGACGGTCCTCGAGTCGGTGAGCGGCACGCCGGTTGAGACCTTCTCGTATCCCTACGGCGGTGGGGACGACATCGGGGAGTTGGCCCGTGGCATCGTACAATCGGCGGGTTACCGCGGGGCATGCGCGAACGTCCGTGGAAGCGTGACGTCACGGACCGACCCATTCCTGCTGCCCCGGTTCCTGGTGCGGAACTGGGATGCAGCAGCATTCCGGAGACACCTCGACAGATGGTTCAGGAAGTAGGCCCGGTGTGCCGGGGTTCCGGGTCGCGGGAGTAGAACGCGGCTAATCGCGGCGCCTCCGAGAAACACTTCTTCAGCGTGCGGGTACTTGCGCACTCGTGCTCGAGGGCCTGTGCAAGGGTGTCGCCCCGGCCGTCGACGGGCTGGCCCGACCACTGGGTCAGCGCGTCCAGCAGAGCGAGGAAGGTGCCTGGGGTATCCCCGAGGGGCACGTCCTGGAGTTGTTCGCGGGAGAGCACGGATGTGCGATTCCTGCGAAGAGGGTGGACATGCTCGCTCAGCATCGTGTCAAGCACCATCCTTCGGAACTTCGTGCCCTTGGAGTCGATGAATGCCCTTCTGAGCAGGGCCAGGTCAGCCCCCCACTGCGAACTGCGCACCTGACTACTGAACGCTTCGAACGTTGCGGGCAGCGCTCGCGCCGCGAGGAGTTGCGGGGCCTTGAAGCCAGAGAGACCACCGAGGACTGAACACATCCGGCTGTTGTGGTTCGGGTGGCTTCGCATGCCTTGCACGAGGAACTCATCGTGCGATTCGAAGTAGCGGACCGCCTGGATCTCCCGGACGTTCGGAACGGAGTCGATGTCCCGGACGTGGCAGCACTGCGTGCCGGGGACCCAGAGCGGTTTCATGCGCCAGAGCATGGGCTCGGAGTCGGCGTAGTCGCTATCCACGATTGCCACGGTGAGGAAGTCAAGCGTGCGGTCGAGTCGTTCGAGCAACGGGTAGAGCGGGTGGCTGGTGATGCTGCGCGAAATGGTCAGATGAACGTGGTGCCCCGGAAATGCCAGTTCGGTACAGATCAGGATGAGGGGGATGTTGTACCAGTAGCGGTCTGCGTCGCCCCCGTGGGTGTCGTAGTCTCTGGCGACGGAGCCGGTCTTTGCCTGGTACAGCGTGTAGGAGAAGAGTGAGGCCATGCCGAACCTTCCGTCTACCGTCTCCTGCGCCGCATGCCCTTGCGGGGAGCGCGAAAGCCGGGGGTTCCGAGCTTGGGGGCGACGGGGGTTTCGCCCCTGAGTTCCGCGATGCGGTCTCGGAGGGCAGCGGCCCGCTCAAATTCGAGGCTGCTGGCGGCTTCGACCATTTCGGCGTGGAGCTGTGCGATGAGAGCATCCGGTGCAGACTCGCCCCCGTACTGTGAGCGGGGTTCGG
The DNA here is from genome assembly GCA_964546395.1 of uncultured Fibrobacterota bacterium. Lineage (GTDB taxonomy): Bacteria > Fibrobacterota > Chitinivibrionia > Chitinivibrionales > CAZJJT01 > CAZJJT01. Next base: position 2,904 of record CAZJJT010000438.1, on the reverse strand, counting down.
CCGCAACGGCGTATGAGGGTTGCTCTTCGGTGTCGTAGTAGGGGGACACGTTGGCATGGACCTCGCGCTGGATCGTGCGCGGAACGATGCCGTGCTGTTGGTTGTAGGCAAGCTGGCGTTCGCGTCTCCGACCGCTCTCTTCGAGGGCGGTTCGAATTGAGTCGGTCTCGGCGTCGGCGTACAGTATGATGCGGCCGCCGACGTTACGGGCGGCGCGACCGGCAATCTGGATGAGGGAGCGCGCTGAGCGCAGGAACCCTTCCTTGTCGGCGTCCAGGATTGCCACGAGTGTCACTTCAGGGATGTCAAGGCCCTCGCGGAGCAGGTTGATCCCGACGAGGATGTCGAACTCTCCGAGGCGCAGATCGCGGATGATGGCCGGCCGGTCAAGCGTGTCAATCTCGGAGTGCAGGTAGCGGACGCGGAACTCGAGTGCTCCGAGGTACTCGGTGAGGTCCTCGGCCATGCGCTTGGTGAGGGTAGTCACCAGGGCGCGCTCGCCCCTTCCGGCGACTTCGCGGAGTTCGCCGATGAGGTCGTCGACCTGCCCCGTTGCGGGGCGGACCTCGATGGGCGGGTCGAGCAGGCCGGTCGGCCGGATGACCTGTTCGGCGATGATGCCCCCGCACTTCTGGAGTTCGAAGTCGGCGGGAGTGGCGGAGACATAGAGGACGTGGTCAAGCAGCGACTCGAACTCGTCGAAGCGCAGCGGGCGGTTGTCGAGGGCGCAGGGCAGGCGGAACCCGTGGTCAACAAGGGTCTGCTTGCGGATATGGTCACCGTTGTACATACCCCGGATCTGCGGCAGCGTGACATGAGACTCGTCGATAACCGTAAGGAAGGGCGGTTTGAAGAAATCGATGAGTGAGTAGGGCCTGCTTCCCGGCTCGCGCCCGTCAAGGATGCGCGAGTAGTTTTCGATGCCGGACACGTACCCCACCTCGCGCATCATCTCGATGTCGTACTTCGTGCGCTGTTCGAGACGCTGTGCTTCGAGGAGCTTGCCGCGCGAGCGGAAGTACTCGAGACGTTCCTCGAGTTCGTGGTAGATGTCCTTGGTCGCATCTTCGATGGTGACACGGGTGGCCACGTAGTGCTTGGCCGGAAAGATGGTGGTGCCGGAGAGGTCGCCGATCACGCTTCCGTCGACCGGCCGAATCTGGCTGATGCGTTCGATCTCGTCGCCGAACGTTTCGATGCGCAGCGCGTTTTCGTCGTAGGCCGGCTGTATCTCGATGACATCACCGCGAACGCGGAACGAGCCACGTTCGAGGACCATGTCGTTACGCACGTACTGCATGGTGGTGAGTTGCCTGAGGAAGTCACGCCAGGAGAGGGCCTGCCCGAGGGCGACGGGCACGGAGGCTTCCCCGTATGAGTCGGGTGAGCCGATGTTGTAGATACAGGAAACGCTCGCGACCACGATCACGTCGCGACGTGAAAGCAGGGCACTGGTAGCCTTGAGTCGCAGTCGGTCGATCTCCTCGTTGATGTCGGCGGTCTTCTCGATGTAGGTGTCGGAGGAGGGGATATAGGCTTCCGGCTGGTAGAAATCGTAGAAGCTCACGAAGTACTCGACGGCGTTCTGCGGGAAGAACTCCTTGAATTCGAGGTAGAGTTGGGCGGCGAGGACCTTGTTGTGGGAGATGACCAGCGTCGGCATCTCTATCTGCTGCAACACGTTGGCGACGGTGAAGGTCTTGCCGGAACCGGTGACGCCGAGGAGGGTCTGGTGCCTGTCGCCCTGGCGGACGCCGGCCACGAGCAGGTCGATGGCCTGTGCCTGGTCGCCGCCGGGTGCGAAGGGGGAGGTGAGGGTGAACGGCATGGAGCGAATATAACGTGGGGGCGCAACAAGTAGATTTTGGGTGAGAAGGAGGTGCGCAATGCACAGAACGACGGGACGATTGGTCTGTGTCTGCGCCATGTTGCTTGCCGGGATGCACACCATTGTTCATGGCGAAGACGATCTGCTGAAGGTCAATGTTGAGCGGGAGAAGCAGCTGATTGAGGGGCACATGCGCGAGTTCAGCGACCTGCTCGGGGTGACCAAGCTGCAGCAGGCGCGCGCGACGCTGCGGCTGATTGAGGACCGCATGGCGGTGATCCGCAAGGAGTTGGAGCGGGCGGAGCGCCAGGACTTCGAGGGGCGGATCGAGTCACTGGTGGGGCAGATGCGCCACAAGGAAGACTCGCTGGTGGCGACTGTCAAGGAGAAGCTCGCCAGCGATGGGCTCGAAGCGGCGATCGACTACTCACAGCAAGTCCTGCGCCGCATGGGGCTTCCCGAGGAGCGGTTCCAGGAAGTGGACGCATTCCTGATGGAAGAGGCGCCCAAGGTGCAGCAGCGGCGCGAAGCCGCGGCGATTGAGCGTGCGGTCACGGCGATTGAGCAGGGCAGGAACGTGCCGGATGACGTGGACCCGTACCTTGCGATGACGGCGCGGCAGATTGCGCAGGACCGGCGCGACAGCGTGCGGGCTGAGCAGCAGGCGGCGCGCCAGCGACGTGACGAAGACCGGAAGGCAGAGGACCGCCGGGACGCGGCCGAAGCACGGATCGAGACCGAGCGGAAGCAGCACCGCGCCGATTCGCTGGAAGCAGCGCGAAAGGGACACGAAGCTGAGCGGGTGCGACTCGAGGAGGCGCAGCGGCAACGCGAGGAGCAGTTGCGTCGGGAGCGGGAGGAGCTGGCGGAGCTGCGAAGAGCGAAGGACGAACAGAAGACGGACGAACCGAAGAGGGACGAACCGAGGAAGGGCGAACCGAGGAAGGGCGAAGAGACTGAGCGTGTGGAGGCGGGTGCAGAGGAGGTGCCGCAGGTCACGTTCAGGACTGACTACGGCACTGCCGAGGAGCCGAAGGTCGACATGAGTGTTGAGATCGAACAACCGGTGGAGACTT
>CAZJJT010000437.1:0-4449 GCA_964546395.1 uncultured Fibrobacterota bacterium | reverse complement strand
TACCCCGATGTCTCCGACATCCACAACGGAAGACCCGGAAACGTGTTCACCGCGGTACGAATCTGGCTCCACTTCTGAGCGCCGGGGTCTGATGGGTTCACCCCGTCCAGGTAGCTGTGCACCGCGTAGATCCCACCGTAGGGGCCTGCCAGCGAGTCGCGCATGGTCATTGCAAGGTAGGCACCCCACAGCGGCGATGTAGCCAGGGTTTCGGCCCACAACAGCTTCACGCCGCCAAGGCCTTCGGCGGCAAACCGCGGCCCCACCACCCGCATCAGGTCACGCATCTCGGTCTGGGTAACCACGCACGAGGCGTACCACTGCTCCCACTCGGGCTCGTTCTCGAGACTGATCGCGTGCAGGTCAACACCCGCCTGCTGCTTCACGGCCTTGCAGTAGGCGGCCAGGTACTCGGCATACTCCTGGTACATGTCGGTGCGGAGCTTGCCGCCGACGACACTGGCGTTAGTCTTCATGAATGCCGGCGGGCTGAGCGGCGACACGAAGTACTTGTCGACCTTCAGGTTCCCGCTGGCCGCATTCTCGAACTTGCGGATGAGTTCCATCTGGGTGCCGAACCCGCCCCCCGTGTTGTAGCGGGCAAGTTCCAGTGAATTCGCGTCCGTATTCTCGTTGGTCTGCTCGAACTCCCAGATCGCCAGGAACCGCATGATCGAGACACCCAGGTCCTGCACCGCCGAATTGATCAGCGTCTGGTTGTTGTGAATCCCCATATTCCATTCGGATACCAGCGCCCCGAACCCGTCCATGGTCTGGTGTTCGACAGTCTCGTCGATCTCGATCGCAGCCGACACGCTCAGGGCGCACACGAGCGCTGCTGCGAGGGTCCTGCGAAAAGTACGCATGTGCCGCCTCCTCTGCCGTGGTCCCGTCCCCCGGGTCACAGGCTAAGTATATGCACTTCATATGACCAAAACGTGCTCCTGAGTGACCATTTATTGCGCTTCTGTGATATCCCGCAAGGCGCGCCGCGGGCCCTCAACGTATGCAGGAACCTATTGCGCAGCGGCAGCGGTCGCCGGTTTCATCGCACTCAGCGCCCGCACGGCCTCCGCAAGCCTGTCTTCCACGGCAGTGGATACCAGGGGTGCGCGTGCTTTCACCGGTGTCTCGTAGACCACGTCGAAGGAGAGCCCCGTGGGCGTGGTGATGATGCGCTGGAGGGAGTCGCGCACGTCTTCATCGGTGCCGCTCACGTGCAGAGTGAGCATTCCCTCGCGCGAAAGTGATACCCGTTCGCAACCGACGGGTCGCGCGACCACTTTCAGGCTGATCAGGTGCAGCAGGTTGACCGTTGTGGGCGGGAGGGCCCCGAACCGGTCGAGGAGCAACTCGCGCACCCCGTCGATATCCGCCAGTTCGCGTGCCGCCGACAGCTGCCGGTAGAGCGACACCCGCGTGGGCGCATCGGGCACGTACTCGGTCGGGATGAATGCGTCGCACTCCACATCCACTTTCACCGGCACCTCTTCCACCACCTTCTGCCGCCCGAGCACCTCGTCGATCGCATCCTTGAGCAGGTTGCAGTACATCTCGAAGCCCACTGCCACGATCGAGCCGCTCTGGCGCGTGCCGAGGATATTGCCGGCGCCGCGGAACTCCAGGTCGCGCATGGCGATCTGGAACCCCGATCCCAGGTCGGTAAACTGCTCGAGTGTGCGCAGCCGCTTGAGCGCGATATCGCTGATCGACTTGAACGAGGGAGCCAGCAGCCAGGCGAACGCCTGCTCTGAGGAGCGGCCGACACGGCCGCGCAGCTGGTACAGTTGCGACAGCCCGAGCAGGTCGGCACGGTTGATCACGATCGTGTTGACGTTGGGGATGTCGAGTCCGTTCTCGATAATCGTGGTCGCCAGCAGCACGTCGAACCGCCCCGCCACGAACTCCCGCATCACTCGCGCCAACTCGTCCTCATGCATCTGTCCGTGGCCCACAACCACGCGGGCGTGCGGGACCAGCGCCTCGATACGTTCCTGCAGGCGGTACAGGTGGCTGATACGGTTGTCGACCACGTACACCTGTCCGCCCCGCTCCAGTTCGTCCTCCAGTGCCTGTTTCATCAGCTCGTCGTGGTACTCGCTGACATGTGTTTCGATCGGCAGGCGGTCACGCGGCGGCGTCATGATAATCGACAGGTCGCGTGCGCCGATCAGCGACATGTGCAGCGTGCGCGGGATCGGCGTCGCGGTCATCGACAGCACGTCCACCTCGAAGCGGTACTGTTTCAACCGCTCCTTGTGTCTCACCCCGAACCGCTGCTCTTCGTCCACTATCAGCAGTCCCAGGTTCTTGAACTGCACGTCGGCGCTGAGCGCGCGGTGCGTGCCCACCAGGATGTCCAGCTCGCCCGATGCGAGTGCGCGCACCACCTCTTTCTGCTCGCGCGGCTTGAGGAACCTGCTCAGCATGCCGATTCTCACCGGGAAACTGGCCATCCGTTCCTGCAGCGTCTCGAAATGCTGTGCCACCAGGATCGTGGTCGGCGCGAGCAGCGCCACCTGCCTGCCGCTCATCACCGCCTTGAACGCCGCCCGCATCGCCACTTCGGTCTTGCCGAACCCCACGTCACCGCACACCAGCCGGTCCATCGGCTTGGGGCTCTCCATGTCCTTCTTGACATCCGCGATCGCCTTCGCCTGGTCGGGGGTCTCCTCGTACAGGAACGCATCCTCGAACTCTTTCTGCCACACGGAGTCGGCCCCGAACGTGATCCCGTCGAGGTACTGCCGCTTCGCGTACAGCTCCACCAGCTCCGCGGCCATCTCCTTGAGCGAGTCGCGGGTTCGCTTCTTGGTGCGCTCCCACATGCCCGAGCCCAGCTTGTGCAGCGGCGGCGAGAACCCTTCCTTGCCCACGTACTTCTGCACCCGGTGGAAATCGTCGAGCGGCACATACAACCGCGAGCGCTCGGCGTACTGCAGTACCATGCAGTCCTGGCTTCCACCACCCACGCTGGTCCGTTCGATCCCCACGAACCGTCCGATACCATGGTCGACATGCACCACAAAGTCGCCCGGTGACAGCTCGTCGTAGCTGGCGAGCGCCTCGCCCGCCGAGTACCTCCGCGTGCGCGTCGGCCGCGGCTGCTGCCGGAACAACTGCGTGTCGCTGTACACGGCCCGGCCGCCCGCGCGATCCACGAACCCTTCACGCAGAAATCCCAGCGCGACCGCGACAAACGGGCAGCGGTCGCCGAGAAACTCGCTCAGCCGCTCGGCATGGCCCAGCGTGGGCGAAAGCACGGTGACCGCGACGCCGCTCTCGTGGTGTTCGCGCAGATCGTCGGCAAGCGACTCGATACGGTGCGAGAACGAGGGCTGCTCGCGCAGCTCGCAGGCGTAGCTGCGCTCAACGCCGGCTTCCCCGTGCGTGTCAAGGTACACCCGTTTCATCAGGCCCACATGCTCCCACACTTCCTCAGGCGAGGCGAGCAACTGCTCGGGCGGCGAGACAATCGGCCGCAGCGGCGCGGGGACCCGCTCGAGGTGACGGTGGTAGTTGTCGAGGACCTCGCCGAACCGCCGCTGCGGTCCCAGCAGGTCGTCCCAGACCAGCACCGCCGAGTCGGAGAGGTAGTCGAGGAACGTGGCAGTAGGCGGATCGAACCAATGCAGGTACCACTCCATGCCGTCAAGGTCGCCCGCCCGGAGCCACTGGTGCTCCAGCGACGTGAGCGCGCCGCTGTCGGCCCCGCATGCTCGTCCCTCGGCAGCCACGCGTGCCGCGCCTTCGGCGATCCGGGCCGCCGGGAGCACAAACTCGCGCATGGGCGGGATCTCCACACGCTCCAGAGCGCTGAGCGATTTCTGCGAGAACACGCTGAACTGCCGGATCGATTCGATCTGCTCGCCGAAAAACTCGCAGCGTACCGGGTGCTCCGAGGTGTACGGGTAGATGTCCACAATGCCGCCCCGAACCGCGAATGACCCGACGTCTTCCACCCGTGTTTCGCGACGGAACCCGATCTCCTGCAGCCACGTGGCAAGCGTATCGGTGCCGCATTCGAGCCCTACCGAGATACGCACGATGCTGTTGAACAGCGCGTGTGCCGGCGGTACCTTCTGCAGCAATGCCGCGTGCGGGGCAACCACGACAAGCGGGACCTCGTTGAGCAGCGCACTGAGCACACCGAGCCGCGTCTCGGTCGTGGGTCCGAACGGCGACTTGAGATTGTAGGGGACCGCGTCACGCGAGGGAAACAGCCGGACCGCGTCGCCGCCGAGAAACGTCCGGCACTCCTCGGCAAGTGTCTCGGCGCGCTTGGCGCCCTCCACGCACACCACCACCGTACTGGCCGTGGTGCTGAACAACTCCGCCACGCACCACGCGTCCGCGCTACCCGCCAGGCCCGAGAACAACACCGACTGCGGCCGCTGCGACCGCCACTCGCCGATACACGGAAACGTGCCGCGCTGCCAGATCTCTCCG
>CAZJJT010000436.1:0-4454 GCA_964546395.1 uncultured Fibrobacterota bacterium | reverse complement strand
CAGCGGCAGGGACGGCGGGGGATGGTGCGCATGGCCCTGGTGGGATACACCAACGTGGGCAAGTCCTCGCTGCTCAATTGCCTGACGCATGCCCGCGCGCTGGTGGAGAACCAGCTGTTTGCCACGCTCGACACCACCACGCGCCGCCTGTTTCTGCCACAAGCCGGTCCGGTGGTGCTTACAGACACGGTCGGGTTCCTGCGCAAGCTTCCACACCATCTGGTCGCCTCGTTCCACAGCACGCTCCAGGAGTCGCTCGACACCGATGCGCTGCTGATTGTGAGCGACGCCTCGAGCACGTGGGCGCGGGCCCAGCTCGCAACGGTCGAGCAGGTGCTCGACGAACTGGGCGCGAGCGAACAAGTGCGCATGCACGTGCTCAGCAAAGCGGACCTGGTGAGTGACGGGTACGAACGGAAGCGGCTGGCACTGGAGTTCCCCGATGCCGTGTTCGTGTCGGCGCGCACCGGCGAGGGGATGGAGGAGCTCAGGACGCGTATCGGCAGCGTGCTGCACGAACGCGGGCGGCAGAAGGCGGTGGCCGGGATGATCGCGCGGAAGACCGAGGGCTACCGTCCCGCGCGGGCTGGCCCGCCGCTGCCGGGCGGACAGGCGCAGTACTGACACCCTCGCCGCATGGCATATTCACGGTGAACATGAGCACAACAGCCGGCACACTCACGCTTCTCACACCCGAGCACTTCGCGCGTATCCGCTCGCTGCATATCTGGGCGAAGCATATCGTGGAGGGGATGAACGTCGGCGTGCATCGCAGCCCCTACCACGGGTTCTCGGCAGAGTTCCTGGAGTACCGCGCGTACCAGCCGGGGGAATCGACGCGGATGATCGACTGGCGCAAGTACGCCAAGTCGGATGAAACCGTGGTACGCCTCTTTGAGGACGAGACGAACCTGCGCGCGCATATCCTGCTCGACACGAGCGGCTCCATGCGGTTCGCTTCACCCGGCAGGGTGAGTAAGCACGAGTACGCGTCGCTACTGTGCGCTGCAATCGCCTGGATCCTGGTGCGCCAACGGGATGCCGTGGGGTTCGGCGCGTTTGGCGAGCAGGCCCGCGTCCTGCTCACGCCCCGCTCCACCTCGCTGCACCTGCGCACTATCATCAATCATCTCGACTCGCTCGGCGCGGGCGGGCCCGCCGGCTGTGGCGCGGCGCTCGAAACGCTTGCCGCACACGTGCATCGGCGGGGGATGTGTGTCGTGGTGTCGGATCTGCTCGACGAGCCGGCGCACATCGAGCGGGGTCTGCGGCACCTGCGGTTCAAGCGGCAGGATGTGCTCGTGCTGTGGGTGCGCGATCCCATGGAGCGTGCGTTCGCACACGCCTCGCTGCTCCGCCTTCGTGACCTCGAGACCGGACGGCGGGTCGATCTCGACCCGGCGGTTGCCGCGGCCCACTTCAACAGCGGCATGGCGGAGCACGCCAGGCGCCTGAGCGAGATATGTCGTGACCTGCATGTCGACCTGACCGAGATTGGCACCGATGAGCCGGTGGAGAAGGCACTCTCGCGCGTGGTGCAGAAGCGGAAACGGTTGTTCTGATGGCAATCGCGTGGCTCCGTCCCGAACTGCTGTGGGCACTGGCTGCGCTCGCCGTTCCCATCGTGCTGCACCTCCTCAACCGCCGCCGTACCGTCCGCCTCGATTTCTCCACGCTGCGTTTCTTCGAGGCGACCGCCGTGCGCGCCAGCAGAGCGCGTACCCTGCGCCGCCTGCTGCAGCTGCTCGCCCGCATCGGTATCGTAGTTTGCCTCGCACTTCTGTTTGCCGGACCGCACAACCCTGGCAATCCGTTCGCCGTCCTGGGTGATCCGCAGGTGAGCGTCTACGTCTGGGTCGACCCGACCGTCAGCATGCGGTACCGCGAGGACGGGCGCTCGCGCGAGGAGCACGCGTGGACGCTTGTCGACTCGCTGCAGGAGCACCTGCTGAGCGGGGCGGTGGTGCGGGTATGGGACGAATCGCAGGGACAGTTCTCCGAGCGGGCCGGCGCGGGGGAAGCGGCGGCGACCCGCCACGGCCCGATGCGGTTCGAGGCGGTGCGGGCGGCCGTGGCGCAGCAGGTGCGGCGGGCGGCGGGCTCGAGTGTCCTGATGGCGTTCAGCGACATGCAGCTGAGCGCCGGGGCGGTGCTCGACTCAGCCGTGGCAGGATGGCCGGCGGCGTGCCCGCTGCTGCTGGTCGACATGGCGCCCCTGGGGCTTCACAACAGCGGGATCTGCCAGGCGCGGGTGTCGGCCGAGAACAACGCGGTACTGGAAGTGGTTGTCGTGCGGCAGGGCGCCGGGCCATTCCCTGCGTACGCGCAGGTGTTGCTGGGCGGGATGCGGGCGGGACGCGCCACCATCGGCAAACCGGACAGCGATACGGCCCGTCTGCTGGTCGAACTGCCTCGGCAGGCGAGCGCCGCCTGGGGAGTGGTGGCGCTGGAAGAGGCGGATGGGCTGTCGTTGGACGACAGCCTCGTGTTCCTGCGCAACGACCACGGCGGTCGCACGGCGCTGATTGTGGGGCAGGACCCCGCGGTGTTCCCGCTGAGCACGGCGTTGCGTGCGGCGGGGGAGGGGTACTGGGAGCAGGTTGTAGTGCGGAAGCCGGCCACGGTAAGCACCGAAGATATCGAGTCGGCCTCGGTAATTGTGCTTGACCAGGTGCTGAGCCCTTCGGCAGCCCTCGGTTCGCTGCTGTCGGGTCGCGCGAGACGCAGCGCCGCTGTCGTGCTCTCGCCCTCAACAGCCGCCGCGGCCCAGGGATTCAACAGCATGGTGCTGCGACGTATCTCAGCGTCGGCCCAGGTATCCGTACGCGACAGCGGCGCTTCCGCGCCGGTGCTCACCGATACGCTCTCGCCGCTGTGGCGGGGGTTCCCGGCGTTGCGTGAGCGCACGGCGACGGTGTCGCGCTACCTGCGCGGCATCCCGGGCGAGCCGTTGCTGCGACTTGACAACGGAGATATTCTCGCCGCGCGCGCGACCGACTCCTCGGGCATCGTCTGGGTGCTGTGTGCCACCCCGCTGGGGATTACCGAAGACAACAACCTGTGCGAGACCGGGTTCTACGTGCCGCTGCTCGACCGCATCACCCGCTACGCCGCTGCGGCCGCGTCCGCTTCGGGCGAGACCTGGTATGCGGGGAGCCCGCGGCCCAACCCGTACTTCGGGCGGCAGGGGAGTGCGGAGGTATTCTCGGCCGACGGCGAGCTGGTGGCGAAGTGGGCGACGCAGCCGGTGGTGACACTGGAACAGCCGGGGGCGTACCGCGTGGCCCCGGTGATGGAGCCGGCGGGATGGCTCCGGGTGGTTGCCGACCCCGCGGAACTCGACCTGCGGTACCGGAGCCTGCATCCGGATGCCGGGCCGGCGGTGGCCGTGGTTGCCGCGCGCGGATTCGCCGACTTCGTGCGGCGCGCAGGTGAGAGCCGCCTTGCCGCCGTGCTGTGGATCGCACTGGCCGCACTGGTGTTGCTGGAGATGCTGCTCTGGCCCCGGGCGATTGCTGCCCGGGGCTAGGTGCCGGTTCGCGCGGCCGCCGGCCGCTACCGTGCCACCAGGGTCCGAACCCCTCCGGCGGTACTCTGCAGGATGTAGACACCGTGTCCACTGCCGGGCAGTGGCACACTGCTGCCCGGCGACACCGTGCGTTTCACGACCCGACCGTCAAGCGTGCTCACCACGCAACCAGCGCTCTGCCACTCGGGGCTCCTGGTACGCATCCCGCTCGCAACCGGCCGTTTCGGGCGTACCGCGGTGAGGCCGGAGGTGAGCGTGGTGATGCTGTTCCGGGGGAGCGTGATGGTGTTGCCGGTGGCCACTGTCCCCAGGTCCTGCATCATGTGCAGGCTGTCGGTGGACTGGAAGGCCAGAAACTGTGTCGGCAGACCTGAGCCGGTCAGTGATACAGTGTTGGAGGCGCTCAGGTTGGTGACCACCACCACGATAGAGCCGTCAGCGTTTCTGAACGCCACTTCCTGCAGGTTCACATCGGAACTCGCACTGCTGATGCGCTGCGCGTCCAGCTTGACAAACCGCCCGAAGTGCGCCATCTGGTAGTACTTGGGGGTGTAGACGCCGCTGACGATCATGCTGTTCTCGGCATAGCTGTGATCCGCGATGGTCAGCCAGACCCAGGCGGCGCAGTTGCCGTACTTGAACGAGTTGGCAATAGTGGTAGCGAGCCTGACCGCGGTGGCCCAGTCGCCGGCGAAGTTGTCACCCACTTCTGTCATCCAGAGCGGCTGGTTGTTTGCGTCGGCCACGGTCCGCACCGTGTTCCACCAGCTACGGTATTGGTCGGTGGGTGTATCGAACAACTCGGTATGACAGTGCACCGCGTAGATGCCGAAGTACGGGGCTGCCTCACCGTCAGCGAGAATGGCCTGCACCCATCCGTTGCAGCGCGAGTCCGCCACGAGCACATCCTCGGAGGTCGCCGCGC
>CAZJJT010000435.1:0-4455 GCA_964546395.1 uncultured Fibrobacterota bacterium | reverse complement strand
CAGCGCATCGCGAAGTGGCGCAGCCAGAAGGACCATGTGCTGAAGCTTCGCATCGCCACCAAGGAACTCGCCTACCAGCTCAGGCGCTGGCTCAAATCGGCCGCCGGCGACCCGCAGCGCTTCCTCGACAACGACGTCAAGAAAGCCTACGTGCTGTTCATCCGCATCTACTTCAACCTAACCCCGCCGGCGCGGGTCCCCAAGGACGGGGACCACTTCTAGCGTTTGGTAGTCCCCTCGGCTATGCCGAGGGGTCTCTTGCAGGGCACCGCCGCGGAATCAGCCGGTATCGTGACGGTGGTCTGCGCCGTGTCGCCGTATCCACAGTGCATGTGGCGCCTCAGCCGGCAGCCCCGGGTTGTACCGCTGGTACCCGAAAGCCTCGAAATCCCCCGCCGCATATGCCCACACCACCTGCTCCTCGTCCGTGTGGCCGAAATACTGGAAGAAGTCGCCTGAGGGGCGGATCCCGCGCTCCGGATGGTGCGGGAACGGCGGGATGCTCTCGGGGTCGACGAAGGGCAGTTCGTGCAGGCAGAGCGGCAACCGCTCGAAATACAGGACCAATTGCACGCCTGCCCGCTCCACGAACCGTTTCTGGTTGATGCCGTGGTCGTTGGCTTCGTTCCGGGCCACGGCCTCTGCGATACGCTGTTCCAGCGGTTCGGAGCTCGGCAAGGGCACGGGACGCTGAAGCTGCTTCTCACGTGTCTTCAGGATGGCGCGCATCCGCCTGAGGCGCTGCTGAACATCGGCACACCCCGCAAGTTCCTCGTCCCTGACACCCTGGTCGTCCCATGTGACGGCGAAGTGGCCACTGGTGGTCCGGTCATACGGATTCCTGACTACCGTGAACACCAGGTAGTCGGCTGCCCACTCGGGGACGTTGTAGTCGTGGTGGCTGCCGCAGTTCTCGCCCTCGAAGTGCTCACACAGCCAATGGTTCATGGACTTCGAGCCGGTCCGCGGAATACCTATGTAGACGTACCCATATTTGTGAGAGTAGATCATCTGGTTGTTCCGTCAGCACATGCTCACGTGCCACTCCGCCCGGTGCGCCCTACTCACAATATCGCCACCGGCAACCGTGGTGTCAAGAGTTGGGACGCGCTGGCGAAGAAGCGAGGACCTCGACAGACGATTGCGGTTCCGACAGCGACCTCCAAGTTATTTTGCCTTCATCTCCAACAGGGGCTCTGCCACCATGAAACGACTCACACTCGCCGGTATCGGATGCGGCGGACGGACGAAGACGTACCTTGGGCTCGCGGCACGCAAACCCGACTACTTTGAGGTGATTGCAGCGGCTGACCCGCGGCCCAACCGCGTGGCAGACGTGAAAGGGTTGTCGCGCAATCCCGCGTTCCGCTCGTTCGACAGCGACGCGAGTATCCTGGCTGAAGGCAAGATGGCCGACGTCATGGTGATCGGCACCCAGGACGCCTACCATGTTGCCCCGGCCATCGCTTCCATGAAGAAGGGCTACGACCTGCTGCTGGAGAAACCTATCGCGCCGAGCCTGAAGGAAGTGGTCGCGATCGAGCAGGCTGCCCGGGAACTCGACCGCAAGGTCCTGGTATGCCACGTGCTGCGCTACTCGCCGTTCTACACGAAGGTGAAAGAGATTGTCGACAGCGGAGTGCTCGGCGACATCATGAGTATCGAGGCGAAGGAGGGCGTGGGGGCGTGGCACCAGACTCACTCCTACGTGCGCGGCCATTGGGCCGTGGTGGAGAAGGCCACGCCGATGCTCATCGCCAAGAGCTGCCACGACATGGATATCATCTCCTGGCTCATGGGACGGCGGTGCGAGTTGGTCTCGAGCCACGGCGCCCTCACGCATTTCACCAGCGCCAACGCCCCGGACGGAGCGCCCCGGCGATGCACGGACGGCTGCCCGGTGGGACACACGTGCAAGTACAACGCGATGCACTACGCGGGCAAACAGCGCGGCTGGCTTCAATGGGTCTACGATGAGGAGAAAGACGCTTCAGTCGAGCAGATCCGCGAGTGGCTCACGACCAGCCCCTGGGGCCGGTGCGTCTATCGGTGCGACAACACCGCGGTCGACCACCAGGTGGTGAGCATGTCATTCGAGGGCGGCCCCACCGCCACGTTCACCATGACCGCGTTCGCATCGGGGCGCGACATCGAGATCTTCGGCACGCGGGCACGCCTGATTGGCGGCGATTTCCTTCACTACGGCCCCGACCGCTGCGACATCATCGTGCGCGAGCACGAGACAAGCAACGTCCAGAAATGCTATGTCGACAGGGCGGCCAACGACGCCTACGCGGGGCACGGCGGAGCCGACACCGGCCTGGTCAACGCGCTCTACCACGAGATGAGCAAGCCGCAGGCCGAAGACATGTCAAGCTCGATTCACAAGTCGGTTGAAAGCCACCTCATGGGCTACGCGGCGGAGGAGAGCCGCAGGTCCGGCAGAACGATCGTGCTGGATGAGTACTATCGGCGGGTGGTGGGAGCGGACAGACCGAGCGCGTAACGCGGGGGGGCTCTGCTGGTAAGGGCTCCGCCCTTACGATCCCGTACGGAATATGCGAGACCGGGGACTTCGGAGCATGGCCCTCATCCCCGCCACTTCGCCCCTCTCGCCATCGGCACAAACCACTCCAGCGCCGATTCGAGATTGGCCTCGGCCTGCTCCGACAGCCCCTCACCCATTTCCCAGTCGCTGCCGGCAATCTCGAGAAGAAAGCTCAAGGGGTGCCTGGCGTAGATGTCCTCGCAGAGCGCAAGAACCGAGGACGGTTTCATTGCATGCGTGGTGAACTCGACCTCGGCCGAGGGTTCAAGCTTCGAGAGTCGATAGGCGCCCACGTCATTCAGCGTCGCGTCCACAAACACCACCACATCATGCTCCGACACCGCGAGCGCGTCCTCGGCATTCAACTGGTAGTTGGTGTCGGTTGTCACACCCGGCAACCCCAGAGCAGCCACGCGCTCGGCAAACAAAACACCCAGGCCGTCATCACGACGACCTGGGTTTCCGTATCCGTACACCAGCACTCTGAGTCTCGCCAACTACTTCCTCCGCGAGCTTACCACGTTGCCCGCCTGGTCCACGATCTCCACCTCCAGCGGCATCTTGCCGATCGCATGGGTCGCGCAGCTCAGGCACGGGTCATACGCGCGGATGGCCACCTCCACGCCGTTGAGCATGCCCTCGGTCACCTCAGGCTTGCCCGAAATCGTGTTGCGCACTACCCAGTCCACCGCCCGGTTCATGGGCTCGTTGTTGTTGGTGGTCGACACGATCAGATTGCACATGGTAATCTGGTCGTTCTCGTTCACCCGGTAGTGATGGAACAGCGTACCGCGCGGCGCTTCGATAAGGCCCACGCCCTCAGTCAGGCGCGTGCCGGTGGTCACCAGGTCGGTCTTCTGCAGGTCAGGGTCATTCAGCAGATCGCGCATCTTCTCAGCCGCGTGGAGTGTCTCGATCAGCCGTGCCCAATGGTAATGCATGCTCATGTTGTTGGGCTTGCCCTTCGTGTACGCCTTGAATACTTCAAACTCTTTCTGCGCCAGCGGCGTATCGATGAAGTCGCAGACATTGAGACGCGCCAGCGGCCCCACCCGGTACCACCCGTCCTGCGTGCCGCGAGGGATGATATACGGGAACTTCATGTAACTCCACGACCGCACCTCTTCGGCAATGTGCTTCAGGTATTCCTGGTAATCGACATCATCGAGGATCCGCTTCCCCTCCGCGTCCACACCCCGAAGCACGCCGTGGTACAGGTCAAGCGCACCATCCTTGCGCACCAGGCCCACGTGGCTCGACGGGAACGCGGCAAAGGTATCGAGAAGGTCCTTGTTCTTGGCATGGTAGCCCTTGAAAAACTCGATGATGGACTGCGACCAGTCAATCATCTGGCCGATCGACAGCACCTTGTTGCCGCCGATACCGTTGATGAACTCGTCACGCTCGGCGATACTGAGGTTCTTGTTGATCCCGCCCGGGATCGCGCCCGTGCCGTGGATTTTCTTGCCGGCGGTCGCTGCGATAATCTCCTGGCCGTACTTGCGCATCATCACGCCCTGCACTGCCAGGTCCCTGTGCTTCAGCGCGACACCGATCACGTTGCGAATTGCCGGGTCAGCGTCGATACCGAACAGAAGATCGGGTGATACAAGGTGAAAGAAGTGCAGCGCATGCGACTGGAACGTCTGCCCGTAGTGCATCAGGCGGCGCATCTTCTCCGCCGCCGCCGTCAATCCCTCGCCAGTTCCTGCCCCCACCACCACGTCCATGGCCTTCGCAGCGGCAAGATGGTGGCTCACGGGACAGATACCGCACAACCGCTGCACCAGCACCGGGGCTTCCCAGTACGGACGGCCCTGAACGAAGCGTTCAAAGCCACGGAACTCCACGATGTGCAGCCGGCTCTGCGTCACCTGGTTGTTGTCGTCGAGCAGGATGGTCACCTT
>CAZJJT010000434.1:0-4464 GCA_964546395.1 uncultured Fibrobacterota bacterium | reverse complement strand
TGGAGAGGCTGTCACGCTCACTGAAGTTACCGATGGCCCACCCGACCTGGCGGCTCAGAAAGTCGATGTCCATGAGTACGCCTGAGGTGTAGTCGCCCGGGAACTGCACCTGCCCCGTCCACGTCCGACCACCGTCCGTGGTCATGGCCAGGTACGGTCTGGCAGGAGCCTGTTTTCTGTCACTGCCGACGAACCACCCGGTATCCGGGCTGACGAAACAGGCATCCCACCAGATCCCTGTCGTATCCTTGCCGCGCTCGTAGAGCGCCTCCCAATCCTGCCCGCCGTTGCCGGTCGCCAGCACATCCGACAGGAAGGCCCAGCCATGGTTCTCATCCAGGAAGTGCACGCCGCCCAGGTGCGCGTATTCAGGCCGTGGGCTCTGCCACTCCCAGGTCTCCTGGGCTCCCACCAACAGGCACCCGAGTACTACTACTGCCATGGTGTTTGCTGCACGAACCATCGCTTACCTCCCCAGAACCACGTGTTGTGAGTCACGGCGTGGGACACGACTGCCCTTCGCGCCAGTCCGAATCGAGCGAATCGGCCCACACCTGCACGGCCGGCGGCAGGCTGCACAGCGCGTTGCCGCCAAGATCGAGATAGGCAAGACCGGTCAGCCTGGCAATTGAGTCGGGCAGCGTATCCAGCCCCACGCGCAGCACCAGTTTCTGCAGACTGCTCAGATGCACGAAACTGGCAGGGAGCCCGCTCATCTTGCCGAGGACCGGCAGCGAAGGAGTTCCGTCGGCCACTATGAGCAGTTCTCTGAGGGAGCTGAGGTTGCCGAATTCGTCGGGCAGGCGCCAAAGCAGGCTACCCGTTACTGTGAAACGCTCAAGGCTCTGCAGGTCACAGAATGAAGTCGGCAGCAGACCGATCATGACGTCCATGAACTCGAACTCCCGCAGGCTGCGCAGGTTCCCGAAGCTGGCAGGGAGCGAGTGGAGGGTGTTGGGTCCTATGTAAAGTCGCTCCAGTGCCTGCAGGTTCCCGAAGTCAACCGGGAGTGCGGTCACGGTTGCGCTCCACATCTCGAGCTCGCGGAGCTTCGGCAGCGTGGTGAGTTCGGCGGGGATGACACTGAGCGGGTTGCCGCCCAGCTTGAGCACTTCCAGCGACACGAGCTGACCGATTGCCGGGGGCAGCGATGTCAATCGGTTCTGGGCAAGGTCCAGCACCACGAGCGAGCACAGCTGGCCGATGTCATCAGGGAGCGCGTCGATACTGCGCCATGCCAGGTTCAGTCCCGTGATCCGGCCATTGGCCGTGTCGGCCACCTCTTCGACCCCCAGACCATCGAGTCCGTTGGCTGCCAGTATTGCCTTGAGCGCTGTTGTGTCGGCGGCGAAGGTGGTCATTGCCTGGGTTCGGTCGACCACGATATCGGTGGTGTCTCCGGCTGTGACAGTCACGACTGTGCTGTCGAGCCCGCTGGGTACCGGTTCTCCGGCATGCAGCACGACAGCCGTGTAGTCGTAGGCAGGCAGTGAGGCAACCACGAACCTGCCTGTGGAGTCCACCGGTACCACGAGGTCGATCTCGAGCAGGGCGACGCTGGTGCTCCCGGTGGCGCTGATTAGTGACGAGTCCAGTCGGCCCTCGATAGCCCCGCTTCGCGCAACTGTGCCGCTTGCCTCAACCGTCGTGTCGGCCAGGACCTCGACAGCCAGCATCAGACCTGCGGTGTCGTGCGCATTGACGCACACGAAATACGGTCCCACCTCGATTGAGTCGAACCGGTAGCGACCGCCGGAGTCGGTGCGCGCCTTGGGCAGCATTGGTCCGAGCCACAGAGAATCCCGGACATAGAGCGCTACGTCAGCTTGGCTGACCGGGCCACCGCTGCAGAAGCCGATGACTCCGGCAACGTTCCCGGTCTGCGTCTCGGAGCCGGTGCCCGAGGTCGTGAGCGTGCACTGCACCGCCAGGAGCAGAGCGATTGCTGTCAAGGCTCTGTTCACGAGGCCTCCGCGGGTTTGGTCTTCGAACTCGGGAACAGCAGCACATCAAGCTGGTACACGCGGTCGGCGGGAAGGTCGTCTTTGTGTATGACCGACCGCACCTGGCCTCTGAACCGCGTAAGCAGCTTCTGGATTCGCTCGTAGGCCACCCCTGAGATGCTCATGGTGTTGGTTGACATGTCCTGCGGTTCGCTGCCCTTTTGCCAGATCATCCGCTTCGCCAGTTCCACGCACTCCCATTGGTAGCGTTTGACCAGTTCGTCCTTCGCGTACGGTCCGGTGGTCAGCATCTTCTCGGCCGGCTTGTGGTACCCCTTCGCGTTGCGAGCTACCAGACCGAGCTTCGTGAGCAGTGCCACCGACTCCCTGGCCTGCCGTACGGTAATGCGTGGCAGTACGAGGCGCGCCAACTGCCCGTAGTCGTCACTGACGTCGTAGACGTCAAGTACCGCTCTGACGGCCGTGTGGTACCAGCGACTGTAGTAAGCGTAAAGTGAGGGCTCGATCACACGTGTCGGGGTACGGTTCAGGGCGGTAAGCTGCTCGAAATACAGCTCCTTGTCGTCGGCGTTGTCCGCCTGGTTGAACCGCACCAGAGCCCTGAAATACTGCGCTTCACGCCGCGGCAGCTCCAGCACCTTCACGAACCTTGCCACGTACGACGGTGACACGAACTTGCCCCGAAGCACATCGGCGAAATAGCTGCGGCTGTTGGGTATACCCAGCGCGCGGCAAAGCGCACTTCTCGTAAACGAACGGTCCACACGAGACCGCACCCGGTACCACTCGCTGAGGTACTCGCGGAACTCGGCGTACTCGTAGACGGAAGGCAGGTGGTCGGAGCTCATACAACCTAAGGATACTTCACCAAGCCACCCATGGCAAGGGGTTAAGTGTGCATTCTGGTGAGAACAACCATACGCTGACTGCCTGCGGTCTTGGCCTGTTTGCATACAGAGAGGCCGTTTCTGGGCGGTCTGGGCGACCACGCCCCCCACTTGGGCGCGCCAGTTGGTGAGAACACGTGAACCAGCCCCGATGTCAGCGGTCGTCGCCGCGCGGCGGGGCCTCGATCTTCGCATAACGCTGCTCGACGACCGCAGGAGCGAGAGCGGCATCCCTCGCAACTCCGTCAGTGCCTCGGCGCAGCCAACATGTACACCCCCGCTGCCTGCGAACTCCCCACTGGTACTCTCATGCCGCGCAGATCGAACTGACCAGTGCTGGGTATGCGACCAGGGGCACGCTCACCACATACGACCAGTCGGGAAGTGCGGGGGGCCCGTGAACTCGGGCCGGGGAGCCGCGAATGCGGCACGCCGAGCTGCACGCTCAGACTGCACAACGGTACCGACACCTGCACTGGCGAGGTCGAGTGCCGCGACCAGACCAAGTCGTTTGCGTCCACGAGGTGCCCCGCGGGTCCCATGCAGGCAGCCGGAGACACGCTGGAGCTGCGCAGGTCCAGAGGAGTGTCGGTGAAAAACAGGTACCGCTGTCCGTCCAAAGCTGTGTAGGACACGTAGCTCCCGCCGTTCATCCGGAAAATGCTTGTGTCACCCGCCGGATTCACCCACCAGCCACTAGTGGGGTCTCTTTCGGCGAAGTAGAACTGGTCCGGTGCGTCTCCCTTGAGCCCCGTGTCGGGCGAGACCTTCACCACATCCAGGTAGTAGCTCATCGAGCTGTCATGCGCAGCGGTGCGCGACATCGTCCTGACTGTGGCTGCGAAGCAGTACCCGGTGCGTGTCAGCAGGTCTCGCAGCTCTGCCAGAAGCCTTGACGGACAGAGGGTATCAATGGCGGTGACCGGCGCGCCCAAGAATGGTGCTGTACGCACCTCAAGGATGTCAGCCCCACGGCTGTCGGTCCGGCGATGCGGGGGTCGACTGTATCAGCCACAATCGTTACTCGCGCCCCGTTCACCCCGCCTCCATCGGGCCACACAATCCGTCCGCACACCGCGTTGCCGACGTCGGTGCCCCCCCCACCGGGCTGATTGCTGCTCACCGGTTCGCCCGCACAGCCGAGCAGGGCGACAATTGCCACCGCAAGAAGTTGGGCTACAGCCCTCACCCGTATCATCGCTCTGTCTCCTCTTCTCCCAGGGGCCGGGTTACGGGAAACACCTGGAAGTTCAGCTGGTACACCCGTTCCACCTTCGTGTCTTCCTGTGCCATGCGAAGTACGTCCTTGCGGAGGTCTTCGATACGCTTGCGGATACGGTCGAATGTCGCCTGCGACACGCTCACTGTTGTTGCAGTGAAGTTGCGCTCGTGCTTCGCGATACGGTTCACTGCC
The DNA here is from genome assembly GCA_964546395.1 of uncultured Fibrobacterota bacterium. GTDB lineage: Bacteria > Fibrobacterota > Chitinivibrionia > Chitinivibrionales > CAZJJT01 > CAZJJT01. The sequence goes on along the minus strand of CAZJJT010000434.1, from coordinate 199 downwards.
TCCATGCCGAGCTTCGCCATCGCGCGATGGTAGCCTGCAACAGCCAGCGACTGCACCTCCGAATCGGTGGCAAGGACCGCATCGGTTTGCACATACCGCTTCCCCACTCGTTTGACCAATCCAAGGGTCAGCAACAGTTCGGCCGCTCGCTTCACCTGAGCGGATGTCACCTGTGGGCAAAGCGCCCTGCCGAGCGCGG
>CAZJJT010000433.1:0-4466 GCA_964546395.1 uncultured Fibrobacterota bacterium | reverse complement strand
GTGGTTGAATCAGGTTATTTTACACTGAACAGGATATTTGGATGCGCAAGACAATCGATGCAATCGGGTTCCTGCGCCAGCGGGCCGAAGCGGCAGGGGTTGGTGCTCGACTCCGCCCGGTGCGTGAGTTGGCTGTCGAGGCGGGGGTGTCGCACTACACGCTGAGCAAGGCGTTGCGTGAGCTGTGTCGTGAGGGTGTGCTCGGGGCGAAGCCGAGGGCCGGGATTGTGGTGAAGCGGTCTGGTGTGGGACCCGGGACGGTGTCGGTGCGTGACGAGGACTCGTTGCGGACGAGGGCCAGGTGGGAGCAGATCGCTCTTGTTCTCAGTCGCCGTATCCGTAGTCTCGGCAGCAACCCGCCTGTTGGGCAGGTTCTGCCCAAGGAGGTCTGCGTTGAGTTCGGCGTGAGCTACCAGACGGCTCGCAAGGCAATCGACAGTCTGGTGGAACAAGACATCCTGGTACCGTACTCGCGGGGCTATGTGGCCGTTGGTTCGCAGAGCTACGGGAACATGGGAGTACTGTGTACCACTCGGACCGCGCGCGAGTACAGCACGGTCGATGAGGGCAGGGTGACGAGGGTATTCGCCAACCAGTTCGAACGCGTGTGTGCCCTGGAACGCGTGCCGCTGGAGTACGCGTTTCTCGGTTACGACGAGCATGGGGTGACAGGAGCGCAGCAGGCCGTAGCCCGCCTGCGAGAGCTGGCCCGTCACCGGCCGCGCGTCATGGCGCTGGTGCAGGCGCCCGGACTCAGTCCGGCGGACGTGGCACAGGTGTGTGCCATGTCCCAGTCTGTCAAGGTTCCCGTGGTCGTGGTCGATTTCGGCAACCAGACCTCACCTGCCGACCTTCCCCGCTACCGGCTGGGGTTCATGGGTATCGACCGTACTCACCACGCGGGCAGGGTGATGGGCGATTTCCTGGTCGGCAAGAGGTACCGCCGGGTCGGCGTGATCGGGTGGGGTGAGGGAGGGGGGTGGCAGCGGGCGCGGCACGAGGCCATCGTCTCGCGTGTTCACCAGCGCACGTCTGAGGTGCAGTTCTTCTCCTACCAGGTGCCGGAGCCGGCGGCTGAGGGGGTCGGGGTTGAGGCGTTCACGCCGGCTCTGCTCAAGCGGGAATCTCGTCGGTACCAGCGGCTGGTGGGACAGATGCGCACCGATGCCGAACTGGCCCTCGCGCACTACCGTCTCCGCAGCGCCGTCCACCCGCTGCTGAGTACGGCGCTTCATCGCGACTCTCCCGATGTGCTCGTGGGACTCAACGACAGCGTTGCCGTTGCTGTCCTCGACGTGCTGTACAGCATGGGGATCGACGTGCCCGAGGAGTGCGCAGTGGCGGGCTTCGATGACACATCGCTTGCGTTTGCGGCTCACCTCAGCAGTTACAACTACAACTGGCACGCGGTCGCCCGCGAGATCCTGCGGTTCGGTTACACCTGTCCGGCGTCGCTGCGCAGACCGTCGCTGCTCGAAGTCGACGGGTTCGTGGTGGAGCGCATGACCACGGCCGCTCCACCGCGCCAGGGGCGTCTGCCCCGAAGTGTATAATAACCATTCCAGGATCAAGGGGAGGATCGTGTGGGTGCACGGGCCCGCCCCGGCGTCTCGGCGGCAGTGGATGCGCTGAGGCAGCTGGTGCAGCAGTACACGCGCGAACGGATGAACGCGCTGCCGCCGGTATCAGAACTGGCGCCGCAACTGGGCGTGTCGCATGCCACAGCATGGAAAGCAGTTCGGGTGCTGTGCGAGGAGGGGGTGCTGCGGGCACGGCCGGGCAGCGGCACCCGCATCGTCAAGAGTTTCACGCCCGACGTTGTTCCGGCGGTGTCAGCAGCCCTGGAACCGGACCCGCTCGGCGGCCGGTGGGAGAACGTCAGAGAGCGGATCGTAGCTGACTACCTCGTGCGGGGCGGCGCCCAGCGCGACATGCTTCCAGGCGGCAAGGAACTGGTTGGCCGCTACGGAGCATCGTACCAGACTGTTCGTCGCGCAATCGCTTCGCTGGTGGATGACGGGCGGCTGGTGGCGCGGGGGCGCCGGCACGTCATCGTGTATGCCCCGGCCGGGGGGGTGTCACGCACGGTAGTGATGGTCTGTCCGGCGCAGGCGGACAATACGGTCGCGTTCCGGTATCCCAACGAGAAAGAGAATCTGCGCTGGCTCGAGAAGGAGTGCTCGGGGCGCGGAATCGTGCTTCGCGTGCTGACTGTGGCCCAGAACCACCGCACGGTCGGGCCCGCGGTACCCGGGAGGGTTCCGTGCACCATGGCTGAGTTCCGGGCGATGAGTCCGCTGGGCTACCTTGTCTGGCTGCCCGGGAGTGCCGCGAGCGCGGTCTCCGACGTACTGACACTGCTGCCTCCTGAGGCAGATCCAGTCGCACTGGCCGCGCCCAACGCGCAGATCCGGGCCTTCGCGACCACGCGATTCAGTCGCCGGGTACGGCTGTTCAGTTGTGCCGACTACGGACGCGCCGCCGGCGAGACAGTGGGGCAGTATCTCCTGTCTCTCGGGCATCGCTGCGTGCTGGCGTGTGCGCCGGCAAACGGTGACCGCACTCTGGATCTGCGGATGTCGGGACTGGCGCGAGTGGTGCAGGCGGGAGGGGCCGTGTTCCATCTGTGTCCGTACGAGCTCCCGGCACGAGCGCCGCGCGGGCGGCCGCGGCCGCGGGTGGATCTCGGCGTGGCGGGCGAGTTGGTCCGGCAGGTCAGGAAGCATGTGCCCCCGTCCGACTCGCTGCAACGGGTGCTGGACGGTGTTGTCGAGGCGCGAGGCGAGGTACGGCGGCAGATGGAACTCGCGATGCTTGCCGAAAGTGTGCGCAGGGCGTATGCCGCCGTGCCGCTGTCACTCGAGCCGACCGTCGTCGTGTGCTGGAACGACGACTGCGCCAGCGTATTGCTGCCGGTTCTGCGCACGGCCCGGGTCCGTGTACCCGAAGACATGTCTGTGGTCGCATTCGACGATACCGCGGACGCCTCACTGGCCGATGTCACCAGCTACAACTTCAACGAGTCGAAGGTGCTTCTGTCGATGCTGGACTGGGTGCTGTGGCCGTCCGTTCAGCGCGGCCGGAGTGTGGTGCCGCCCCCGGCCGGGTTCATCACGCAGCGCGGGACCACGCGGGTCCTGCGCGGGGGCCGAAGGTCCCTGGCAGTGTCATAACCATTATACGTTCAGGTACTACACGGCAGACACCGCCGGTGCAGTGGCGGGCTGCGCACACTACTATGCTGTGCGTAGAGCAACCGTCAGCCGGAAGGTGGCCCGAGCATGAACCGCCGCACATTCAACAAGACAATCGCCGCTGGAGCAGCCATGACCGCACTCGACCCGAAGGGGACACTCGCCGCACGGTCGCGAGGCAGTCGCCCCAACATCCTGTACGTCTTCACCGATCAGCAGTACGCGCAGGCGATGAGCTGCACGGGCAACCGTCACGTGCACACGCCGGCCATGGACTCGATTGCCGCGCGCGGCGTGCGCTTCGACAACGCTCACTGCACCTTCCCGCTGTGCACTCCTTCACGGGCGAGCATGTTTACGGGCCGGATGCCGCATGAGTTGGGAATCACCAGCAATGTGCAACCGCTCCCCGAGTCGGGCCGTCAGCAGGAGATGGGCTGGCTGTTCCGCAACGCCGGATACGATACCGCGTACGCCGGCAAGTGGCATCTGCCGAAGCAGACCATGGATGAAGGGCACGGGTTTGAGATCCTGAGTGAGATGAACGATACGAAGGCGACACAGGTCAGCATCGATTTCCTCAAACGCACGCACGACAAGCCGTTCCTGCTCGTGACATCGTACTTCCAGCCACACGGGTGCTGTCCGCTGCACCGGTTCGCGGACCCTCGGTTGAGCACGAGCGAGGTTATCGGCTGGCCTGAAGACAAGTACGAGCAGTCGTTTCTCGACCGTTGCCCCGGACTCCCGCCCAACTTCGCCGTCGCACAACCCCGGCCGGAGGCCGTTACCCAGCACCGCAACAAGTACAAGACGTTCGCACCCGAGAAGCGCCCGAAGTTCTGGGCGCCCGAGGAGGATTTCAACGCGGCCCGTCTCTGGACCAGGGAAGAAACGTATCGCCACTACCGCTGGGCGTACTACCGGATCGCGGAGTGGGTCGACCAGCAGATCGGGCAGATACTCCGGGCGCTCCGGGAGAGCGGCCAGGAAGAGAACACCCTGGTCGTGTTTTCCAGCGACCATGGCGACATGATGGGGGCCCATGGGCTTGTCGCCAAGAGCGTACCCTACGATGAATCGGTGCGGATCCCGCTGCTGATGAGTCTCCCGGGGCACACGAAGCAGGGGCTGGTGGTGAAGGAGCCGCTGGTGTCCAACGGCCTGGATCTTCTCCCGACCCTGTGTGACTATGCGGGTATCAACGCGCCGGAGGACCTGCAGGGGCGGAGTCTGCGGTCGCTTGCTGAAGGTGGCGCACCACGCGAGTGG
>CAZJJT010000432.1:0-4482 GCA_964546395.1 uncultured Fibrobacterota bacterium | reverse complement strand
TTCCGCGAGCAGATTGCCGGCATGGGCATCACCTACAACCATATCGTGTACGAGGGCGGCCCCAGCGGATACTTCCTTCCCGGTGACGGCGCCGACAACGAGGTAGCGATGTCGCAGTTGTACGGCAAGTCGGCGGGGATGGCGACTGCGGCGCTCGACATCTACCTGTACTGCAGTCTCATGGGATACAAGCACCAGAACTTCTTTGCATTCGGCTCGGGAAGCAACTGGACCAGCCACACCCTTCCTGAGATGGGCGGATGGCACTCGCACGCATCGTGGCTCGCCTGCAAGATGCGCAACAAGTACGTCATCGGCGATGATATGCTGGCGGTTACCGCCAATACGATCCCGGACTATGTCGATGCTGACGACAACACGATCCCGCTCACGGGCTGCTACGCATTCAAGGCGTCGAACGCCTGGTCGGTCGTGCTCACGAACCGCAAGTTCGAGGGCACGCACAACAGCCTTGATTTCGGCGACGGCAGCACGCCCTGCACAGTCCACCTGCCGTTCGACAACCCGGTCCAGATCCGGCTGTACAAGCTGGCGCACCTGGACGGCTCGCCGGTACACCCGATGGAGAACAACTACGACAGCACCATGTACGAACGGCTGACGTACCAGGTATTTCTGGGCCTCTTGCCCAACCCCATACCGGCAAGCACCGACACCACTCCGGTGCGCATCCACCAGCAGGACATCGATCTGGCACATTTCTCACAGGACTTCGTGGTCAACGCGAACACTGGCGGTGTAGCCGGCGGCTTGCCGCAGGGAGCCGCGTACCTGTACGTGTTCGCACTCGACTCGGTCGCCCTTTCCGTGTCAGCTGCAGAACCAGACATGGATGCGCTCCGGAACCAGCCGGCAATCGATGCCTGGGACCGCGTGACAACGCAGCCCTACCAGGTGAGTGGTGCGGATGCCACATCGCCACGCCCGGTGCGCGCCGCCGGCACGACTCTCCCTCAGAACACGACGATGCCAGACAATGGCCCGGGGCTCGTACCTGAGCACTCGATCCTTGCGATGGCCCCGGCGCCTTCGGTCGAGTCCGAGCCCGTACTCGTGCAGTCGGACCCGTCATCGCTGCCCGGCCCGGTGCCGGCCAGCCTGAGCAACGCTGTGGTCGAGGAGGCGCCGGCATATGACTACACGGCCGCCCTGCCTCCGTCACTCGACATCGCGTTGACAACGGCCAGCACGAGCAGCGGTCCCAATGTGGCGGCGAACACCCAGGACCGCGACATGCGCAGCCGCTGGTCGCCTGAGGGCGGCGGCGAGCAGTGGTTGATGTGCGACCTGGGCTTCGTGCAGCAGATCGGGTCGGCCACGCTGGTCTGGTACCGGACTCGCCGTGCCAACCGCTCGTACGCGGTGGACGTGTCACGTGACGGCAAAGAGTTCACCCGGGTACACGAAGGTGTGCTGCGGGGCAGGGGCACCAACACCCAGGCCGTGGACTTCGCTGCCACGGACGCCCGCTACGTGAAGGTGGTGTTCGGCGAGGGTGACGCCGGCCTGGCGGTGTACGAGGTCGGTATCGGCGCGCCGGCAGATGAGGTGGCGGAAGCGGATTAGCTGATACTGGCAGAACGAAGCGGCAGCGCACTCGGTACCGACGGACATGAGGGGCGGTGTCGCTTCGCTTCCGGCGGGCCGGTGAGTCCACAGTCATTGATGATGGAAAATGGAGGATGGGTGACTGTGCAGAGCTGCCCCGCCAACTGTGGCCGACAAGATCCTGCGTCACGGTGGCCTGTGGCGAGGACAGAAACAGCGGACCCCGAACCGCACTACCAATGACTGTCGGCCGAACTCTCCCGGCGGGTCTCTGAGCTGCCGGGCATGGCGCCCGCCTGGGCGCGCACCCGGCGGGCGCTGCCGCGGACATTCACGTACCCCTCGATTTCGGTACGGAGGGCGTCGCGATGCCGAGGCGCTGGGCTGCGTCAGAGCACGTGGTTGAGAAGCGATCGCGCCACGGCGTACGTGTTGAAGTTGTAGCTCGAGAGTTTGGCCTCGTACGACTCCAACGAGTCATCGAATCCGACCACAGACATGTCGGCGGAAACCCTGACACCGCTTCGTCTGAGAAACGCCAGGGCTGCAAGCCCCACCGTATCATTGCAGGCGACAAGTGCCGTCACCTTCGGCCCCTGCAGCACCTGCCGGAGCAGAGGCAGCACCGCAGCACGCATCCGTTGGCGCCCATGGTGTGCAGTGAGCACATTCGCCAAGGCAATCCTCAGATCACTGCGCGTCTCACGCGTCAGGTGCAGTCGGTGCCGGCCCGATGAGAGCACCGCGTCCATGTCGTCGATAAGCGGCTGGGTCGAGCGCGGGTCGCCGTCGGGTGCCTCAGTCTCGCACCCGTATTCGTGGAGCTGGGCATCGGGTCGTGCGTCCTCGAACGAGCGTCGGAGACCGAGGGCCCGGTTGTCAGACCACCGCACGCCGCGGAATGGCGAAACGAAGGCCACGCTGCGGTGTCCCATGGCCAGGAGCTGGCGGCCGACAACCAGCCCGGACAGCGGAGAATCAGCCATGGAGAGATAGTGCACACCCAGCCGACCGCGATGCGACGCGTCGAGTTCTCCCCCTTCGTCCAGTACCGCCACCGGCCTGCCATCCTCGGCAAACCACGCAAGCGTCTCGGACACCGTGCGGTCAGGCAGGCTCGCCGATAGCACAACCCCCCCAAGCACATGCTGGCGGTCTCCCTGTCCCGCCAGCATGGCCGGCGCATTGTCCACATTCGGCCGATAGTGGAACCTGCGCTCGAACGGCAGCAAACGCATCTCTACACCGGCACGCGTGCACTCGCTCTTCAGTTCCTGGAGCAGCGGAAAGGTGCGTGCGGTCGCCAGCTGCACGTTGCCGAAATCGTCACTTGCGGCGCACACAATCACCGCGTTCCGGCGCGGTTGCGCAACAGCATGGACCATCCTCACCTCGGAACGGCCAACTGCCACGAGCCCCTCCGACTCAAGGTGCGCAAGTGCTCGACGGACGGTCGGCCTCGAAACACCCAGGACACTCGTCAGTTCCTTGATACTCGGAAGCGACTCCGAAACAGAATAGCGCCCAAGCAAGAGGTCGCGACGCAGTGTGGCCGCAACACGCATCCATCTCGGCCCGCAGTTCCCTGGACGGTCGCCGGGCCCAGCGGAGGACGCCAGCCACATGCCACTGCCAGGGCGGCTGAGCAGACGCCCGTGCACCACCTCCTCGCGCATGGCCGCCAGGAGGGTCACATGCGATATTCCCGACTCCGACGCAAGCGTGCGCACTCCCCTCAGGCGTGGCCACCCCTGCTGCATCGCCAACGCAATCTCGTCCTGGACCACCGATTTGGCGGCATTCAGCGCTCTGCGCACACCTGTCTCCTGCCCACGTGCCCTGCTTATTTATCGCTTTATCACTTACATAAATATACTTCTCGATCTCCTGTGCCTTGCCGAGTGCCGACACCTACATTGGCGTACTGGAGAATGCGGCCGGGACTGGCCCGATCCGCGACACACCCTACAGGAGGGGGACACATGTGCATACGTAGACATCTTGCAGCCACAACCGTCGCCGTTGCCGCGCTGGTGCTGACCGCTGTGGCGCAGAACGCAGAACTCAACTGCAAGATCGACGACAACGGCAAGATATTCCTCAACGGCCAGCAGGTCATCACGCCCAAGAAGGTTGGCGAGCCAACTGTCGACACCACATCCATGCCTGTAACCCTGGTCCAGGGCAGAAATGTCCTGGGGGTCTACTGCCACGACGGCGGGTTCACTGGCGGCATCATCGCCAGCATCGATCTGAACGCTGTCGGCGTGCCCGAGACGATCCGCACGGATGCCACCTGGAAGTGCGCCGACGGAGAACCGGCCACGGCGGACTGGTACACAGACCCGGACTTCGACGACTCCTCGTGGCGCCTGGCTGGTGAATACGGACCACTGGCTGACGACACGGGCGGCAACCCGAAGCCCTTCTTCGAGCGCACCGGTCTCGAGCCGTTCAACCTGTTCATGCACAAGGCGCTCTGGCTCTGGACCCCGAAACCGTGCTACTTCCGCCGCAGTTTCACGCACACAGGTACCCCCGTGTCGGTGATGATCCGCGGCAACGGTATCCAGTACACTATCTACATGAACGGCACGCAGGTTGGGCAGCAGACGACTACCATCGACCGCAACACTGTCCTTGCCCGATGGGACAACGTGCCGACGAACAACGGCGAAAACGTGATCGCAGTCGAGGCGCTCTGCGATGACAGCGTTCACTTTGCCTGGTTCAAGGCCGGTGTGCAGTGGAGTTCCACGGGGAAGGTTCTCACCGACGACACCTGGAAGTACTCGTGGGACGAGCAGAACGGGTGGCGCGACCCCGGGTTCGACGATGCGTCGTGGCTGAACACGGGTACCAAGACCGCCTTCGACCCGAACTCAGACCCGCTGTCATCAGCCAACTGGATCT
>CAZJJT010000431.1:0-4491 GCA_964546395.1 uncultured Fibrobacterota bacterium | reverse complement strand
CCGAACGATTTGCAGAATTCCCGCGACTCGTCCACAACCCTGTTCCACCAGTGTGTGAATGTCGGGGAGTCTGAGAACGCGTCTTCGCTGGAGAGCAGTCGCTCCGGTCGGCACACCTGCACGCCGAACGGAACACCAGCATCCTGCAGAGCTCGCTGCAGTCCAGCAGAACGCGTCTCCTCAATGCTGTCATCCACTTGGGTGGAAACATAAGCGAACCGTGTGTGTCCCAGGCGGATGAGGTATTGCCCAAGCTGGTACCCTGGCTCTTCGGAGGTGGTCATGCGGTACCAGGTGACATGTGCCCTGCGACTGATGAGTTGTGCCGGCTCACCGCCGCTCTCGTCAAGCACCGCCAAAGGCAACAGGACGCTCCCGGCAGCATCGGCCACCCGGGGAAGGTCTTTCTGGTCGAAAGCAACAGTCCACGCGATGCACCCCAGCACCGGGATCCGTCGCACGGGTAGCGTGTGCGCCGTGCGCACGAATTCGTCGACAGCACAGGCTTCGAGACCCACATTCCTCCGCTCACACTCCCGCTCGATACTCCGCCACATCTCGCCTGCCTGGTGCGTAGGCACACCGAACACGGAAGTCCCCGCTACACGTGTAACGACGATCACCGTGGCGCGTGTACCAAGAGGTTTTGCGTCGGCCACCTGATACCCCCGGCCACCCCTGAGCAGCACCGAGCGCTTCTCCAAAGACTCCAAGGCCCGCCTCATCACGGCATGGCATGTCCGGTAGGTATGGCACAGTTCCTTGGCCGACGGGAGCATGGCGCCGCGGCGGTAGGTTCCCCTCACCACCTCACCGGCAATCGTATCAGCCACAGTGCGCCAACGCGGTGCACTGCGGTCTTCGGGAACCTGCAGGACAGGTGCCGGCACAGGGAGCGTACCGGTTACCCGGATGTCACGCTGGGACACGAACCGAACGAGGCCGTCTGCCTCCAGTCGCCGCAGAGCACGCCGGACAGTCACACGACAGGCGCCCGTCTCCCCAACAAGTGCGCTGACAGGTGGCAGGAATGCCTGGCCGGCAGACACCTGTCGGCACACCAGTTCCGCAAGGACTCGAGTGGTCCGCTCACGTACGGGAGAGCACTTGTGTCGTTTCATAGTTGCAAAATACCTCACTATTAGGTTCATTTGCTACACTTAAACCGCGTGAGGCTGCAGCCAGAGCCGCTACCTTTCTGTGGTACAGAAGGGGGACACCATGCTTCGTCACATGATCTGCACAATGGCACTGGCAGGGGCACAACTGGCGGCGGCAGCCGACACGACCGGTGCCGCTGCGCTGAGGGCACTGACTGGCGAGCGCTGCATCGTGGTCTGGATGCAAGACTTGTCTGACGGACGGAACTACGATTCGGATGGTATTGACGGGAAGACCTACCAGCTCATGGGTATGGATACCGACGATGGGCGTGGCGAGAGGGTGATTCTTCCCACCCAATCAAACTACCACTGCCCGATGCCTACACCCGACGGCACCAGGGTCGTGTACACGAACTACCCCGCGCAGGAGATCTACTGTGTGAACTTTGACGGGACCGAAAACACGTTCCTTGCCAGCGGTGCGGCGACCGACCTGTGGGACGACCCGCAGACAGGCATCACCTGGGTCTACTTCAAGTACCCCTCCACCAGTGCCACCTCCGGCCCGGTGTACCGGATGCAGCTCGATGATCCCGGGTTGGTCGAGACGGTCTGGACGGGTACCATGGTCTGGATCCACAACTTCGACGTTTCGCCGAACGGCACCAAGGCGGCCATGTCTGCCGCAAACCACAATCTCACGTTCCTCGACCTGATGGCCGGCACCGAACGGGTACTCGCCAGCGGGTGCAACATCAACATGTCGCCGGACGACTCCAACTACACGTTGGTCATGCTGGAGGACCACTTCAGCATGGACATGTACGCACCCGGCGGCACCAAGGTAGCCAACCTGCCGTTCCCGGTTGATGGCGCCCAGCACGCCCGGTGGAGCAACGACCGGGACTTCATGGTCTACTCAGGGCCGTACCCAGGCGGCTGGCGCGATAATGGCCCCCACGTGGAACTCCAGGTTGTCACGTTCAAGCACCCGTACACCGACGGGTTCGACCAGAATATCCAGTTGACCAACAATGTGAGGGGTGACTACCTCGCACGCCTCCAGGTCGGCATCAAACCGAGTGCCCCGCTGCTGCCGATGCTGCAGTTGTCCACGAACGAACTGATCTACCAGGTTGAGTCCGGGACAACGGCATACCAGAAGACGCTCACCGTGACCTCTCCCGTGCAGGAAGGGCTCAGCGGGTTGACGGTCACCGAAGATGTCCCATGGCTGAGCGTTACGCCATCAGCTACATCCGGCGCCGCCATCACGCTTGCCAACGCCGTTGACTGTGCCGGCCTGACGCCGCACATCTATACGGGATACGTGACACTCAAGGCAGACGGCCATCGTGGCCGCACCTACTGCGTGACGCTGGTGATCGGCGGCCCCTACAACGGCGTGCCACTCTCTGTCCCGGGTACCATCGAGGCCGAGGAGTACGACATCGGAGGGCTCGGCGTGTCGTACATGGACCCGGATTTGGTCAATGAAGGTGGCCAGTTCCGAAGCGATGGCGTTGACATCGAGCGGTGCGGCGATGTCGGTGGCGGCTACAATGTGGGCTGGATCACTGCGGGAGAGTGGCTGGACTACAGCATACGCGTTGACCGGACCGCCGCCTACGTCCCACATCTGCGGTACGCAGGTTCCAGTGCCGGATCGCAGATCCACCTTGAAGTGGACGGACAGGCCGGGGAAACGGTCATCCTTCCGACGACAGACTCATGGCAGTCGTGGCAGACATTCGTCCTGCCGGCACTCCCGCTTGCAGCGGGCCAGTCGACGCTGCGCATCGTATCCGAGAACGGTGGCCTGAACATCAACTGGCTCAGCCTTGAGCTGCCAGAGGTCGACTCCACCAATGCGGTGCTAATCGGCTCGCCACGCGGTGGCGAGCAGTTCGCTGTCGGCGACACCATCAAGGTGCAGTGGTATGCGGACACGTTGTACGCGCCTGGTATCGTGGTTCAGTTCTCGCCTGACGGGGGCGAGACATGGCACATGTTGACGCAGGAGACTATCGCCAACAAGACCGGCCAGGGAGTGTTCAGCTGGGTGGTTCCGTCGTTTCTCCGCGAACAGTCAACGGTCAGCACCGCCTGTCTCATCAGGGTGGAGGACTACAGCGCCCCGTTCAGCGACATGCCCGAGGGGTTCTTCACCATCACGGCCGCCCCCACTACCGCCACTGTGCAGCAGGTGTTGCACTCAACACCTCCTTTCCGCGTGCAGCGCTCCAGCGGGCATGCGGTGCTGTACGTTGCCCACACCGGCCCTCACCACGTGCGTCTCTACTCGCTGTCGGGCGCACTGCTCTGGCACATGTCGGGCAACCGCAGTGCGGAGTACCGGGTACCGTCGGTGCACCAGACTGCGATCCTGCAGCTCGAGGCTGGCACGGCGCGGTGGAGTGTCAGGGGGACGGATTGGTGAGCGCGCGTCCAGAGCGCATGGCATGAGCATGCCCTGGACAAACAACAGCCACAACGACACCGGCGCATCATCTCACTGAGCCGCAACCGTCGTTGTGAGCTGCTCACGCCCAGTGGCCACTACGACGACGTAGCTGCCGGCCGAACGAACCGGTAGCGGCACGGCCATCACACCGTCGGCAAGGATGAACCGGGCGAGCACACGACCGTCCAGGGCGTGTACCGCAGCGCGGACCGGCACCCCACCGGTGCGGGAGACGGTGAGCATGCTGCTCACGTGCGAGTAGGCAACCTGCAGGGGGCGCGCGGTACAGGCCGCGGTCGCAAACCCAACCGGCGAGGCATTCACTGCGAATGTGCCGGTGCTGTTGATGCTGTGCTGCATGTAGTCGCGCACGCGGAACATGATCGAGTCTCCAGTGGTCTGCGGCACGGTGAACACAAACGCACCCCAGTCCGGATCGGTGGCGATCACCCCCCCCGTGGCGTTGAGTTCCACCCAGCCTTCCCCGCCGTCAGTCGAGACCTCGATCGCTACATTGGTCACGATGTTTGCGTCCCAGGTAATCGTGTCCATCGTACCGGAGGTAAACACCTTGCCCGGGTCGAGAGTCAGGCGTACCCACTCGGTGCCGATAACCGAGACCTGCCGCTCCGGGCTGTACGGGGAGTGGTTGGTTCTCTCGTAGGCGCGGAGGCGGTACTGGTAGTCGCCCAACGCAAGGTCTTCGTCGATGTACGAAACCACATCGGCGTCGACGACAGCGATCTCGACCCACCCTGCCCCACCGTCGTTGCGTTCGATGCGGAACCCCTCCTCACCAGTAGAGCCGTCAGTCCAGTCCAGCTGCACGTCCTGCAGGTCGCCGCCAACCGTCATCGCGGTGAAACCAGCCGGGGCGACAAGCAGTACGCTGGCCGGGGAATACGTGACCGTGACGGTCTTTGA
>CAZJJT010000430.1:0-4494 GCA_964546395.1 uncultured Fibrobacterota bacterium | reverse complement strand
GACGTTCGGCTACCAGTCGCACAAACCGGTGCTGAAGGACGTGAGCCTCGATGTGGCACCAGGGGAGATGATCGGCTTGGTGGGCAAGAGTGGTGCTGGCAAGAGCACCACCATCAACCTGATCTGCCGCTTCTACGAGGCCAACGAGGGGCATATCCGGATCGACGGGGTCGATATCCGCCGCATCCGTCACCACGACCTGCGCTCGCAGATTGGTATTGTGCTGCAGGACACGTTCCTGTTCAACGGCACAATCCTTGAGAACATTCGCTACGCCCGCCCCGAGGCGAACCTTGAGCAGGTCATGGCAGCGGCGAAGGCTGCCAACGCCCACGACTTCATCGTGAACAAGCCCGACGGCTACGATACGGTTGTGGGCGAGCGCGGTCAGTCGCTGTCCGGCGGCGAACGCCAGCGCATTGCCATTGCCCGCGCGATACTCCACAACCCGCGGATACTCATCCTCGACGAAGCGACATCGTCGGTGGACACCGACACCGAAAAACAGATCCAGGACGCGATCGCGCGGTTGGTGAAAGGGCGTACCACGTTCGCGATCGCCCACCGGCTCAGCACGCTCCGCAACGCCAATCGACTGGTGGTGCTCAAAGAGGGGAAGGTGGCAGAGATCGGCACGCATGAGGAACTGGTGAAAAAGGACGGGGAGTTTGCACGGTTGGTCAACATGCAGAAGTCGATGTCGGCAATCGTGGAGGTGGGGGCATGAGCGACGCTGCCATGGCCCGGGACACTCGCGAGAGGGCGCTGTCGGTAACCGAGGCAGGTGAGCTCGCGCTGCTCGCCCCCGACACCCTGCACTTCTTCCGCCACGGCGCGTTCCTGCGGCTGACAATCCGTGATGACCGCTCGTTCCCCCGGGTGACCGTCGTACGCGCGTTTCCGCTCTCGCTGCCCACAGTCTACTACAGCGTGCGTGACATGAAGAACAAGGAAGTGGGGATGATTGCCGATCCGGCCGCGCTGACAGAGGAGAACAGGCAACTCATCGATGAGGAATTGCAGCGGCGGTATATGGTCTCGGTGGTCAAGCGTGTGCTGAAGGCGATCGACCGGTTCGGCACCGTCGAGTGGCATGTCGAAACCGACCGAGGCCTGTGCACATTCACCACACGTGAGGTGCGCGAGAACGTGCTCACCAACCGCCCCGGGCACTACATTATCACGGATGTCGAAGGAAACCGCTTCGAGGTCCAGGACCTTGCCGCACTCGATCCCCGCAGTCGCGAACTCCTCGGCCGCAGGCTGTGACCCCCGCAACAGCGAAGCCTCCCAAGAAGCTGGTTCTTGAGAGGCTTTGTCTGGAGCCAGCGAAGGGATTCGAACCCCCGACCTACGCATTACGAATGCGTTGCTCTACCAACTGAGCTACGCTGGCCCTCACAGAAGACGTGAAAATAGCTCTGTGCCGGCAGGGAAGCAATGCAGCCTCAGCCGCCCGACTGCGCTTTCTCCTGCGAGTGCTCGCGTGTAGCGGCCTGTTGGATGTCCCGGATTTCGTCCACCAGGTTCTCCAGCCTCCCGTTACTCTTTGAGACCGACGCGCTCTTGCGCATCCCCTCGCACTCCGCGATGCACGAGGCATACCGCCCGACCTGGAAGTACAAGCGTGCCAGCCAGTACCGCGCCACCGCCGTCTGGTAGCGGCTCTCGAACTCCCCCTGCTCCACCCGGGCCAGGATCACCCGCCAGACCCGCTCGGCGTCATCGTAGCGCCCCAGGCCGTACAACGACCGTCCACGCGCGCTCTGGAACTGGATGTTGCTCGGGTATGCCCGCAGCATCTTCTCCGCCAGCACCAGCGCCGAGTCGTACTGCTTCTCGTTGGAGTACACTTCTATCAGCGCCGCGGATGCCGCTGTGCGCGTGTACACCCCCTCGGTCTGCGCCCTCTTCAGCCGCGCAATCCCCTCCTCACGCTCGTCCCTCACCCCAGGAAGCCACTTGAGCACACGCGCCATCGCACTGCGCCAGTACAGATAGCTGCCAATACCGTATTCGATATCGTGCAAATCGCGATAGCGCTCCTGCAGCCTCGACAGCGCTGTCACGCCCTTCCAGCCATACCGGAACGCCGTGATCCAGCGCTCGTAGCGCATCTCGTAGTTGCCCTTCAGCCCTTCTGCCCCACCCACAAAAAACCTCACCCACGGCTCATCAGTCTTCCTGCCGAGCAGCAACTCCCCCTTCTCCACCGCGAGGTTGCAGTAGCGGTAGAACTCCGTCTCCTTCTCGTTGGACTGGTAGCACCCCATCCAGGCATCCAACGCCACGGCGCAGAAGAAGTATCCGGCAGGATGGTCGGGGTACTTGCGCACGACCCGCCGTGCGAGCTCAAGCGCCTCAGCGAACTCCTCGCGGTACACCTTGTCGGTACTCCCGAGGGCCCACTCGTGCATGTCGGCAGGCAGCGGGGGCACCCCGCGGCCCCAGGCCAGCAGGGACAGTCCCAGCACCACCGCCGCGCCCTTCAGTCTACGGCCTGTCACGTGCGCTGCCCGAGTCGCCGCCACTGGAGTACTCATACACGTTGTAGTAGCGTTCCCACTGACCGAAGCGTCTGTGGTAGCGGTACTTCCGCACAACCTGCGCGATGTCACCCTTCAGGAAGTGCAACTCCGCAACCGCCAGCACCGAGAATACACCCTCATCAAACGGACGGTACTCACGCACCACGTAGTATGCGCTGTCAGCAACGCTCGATGGTGGGACCTCGGCAATCACCGATGCCAAGTCATCGGACAGGATGACCTCAAGCTTGCGCCTGACCAGCGCGTCCGACTCGCCGCACCCGCTGCACAAGCCCAGCACGAACACTGCCGCCATCAGCGTGCGAACAAGCATACTCATCAGTATACCATGATTGCGCCGGGTTGTCCCGACCGTGAGACTACTCGGCGAACAGGTTGCGGCCAGTCTGCGGATCGAACAGGTGCACCCGGCGCCCGTCCACCACGACCTCCATGCGCTCGTCCGGCTTCACCTCCTGGTCACGGTCGACCAGAAACCGCACCACGGCCTCGCCCCTGCACCGTCCGACCACCAGGCTCCGGTCGCCAAGCGACTCCACCAGCTCAGTCGTCACCTCCACCAGCGCATCAGAAGCGCGCCGCGAGGGAGACGAAAGCGAGGCAATCGATAGCACGCAGTGCGGACGGACACCCACGCGTACCGCGCTGCCAACCATCGGCTCCGCAGCATCCCTGCGCGCCCCATCCAGCGGCAGGAATCCCAGCGGCGTATCGACGCCCGTGCGTTCGCCCTGCAGGGCGATGCGGCCATCGTAGAAGTTCATCGAGGGGCTGCCCACGAACCCGGCAGCGAACAGCGTCCGCGGCTCATCGTACACCATGCGCGGCGTGTCGAACTGCTCCATCACTCCGCGGTCCAGCACCGCGATGCGATCGCTCATCGTCATGGCCTCAACCTGGTTGTGCGTCACGTACACGACAGTCTTGTGTACCTGTCGGTGCACGCGCTTCAACTCCTCCATGGCAGTCTCGCGCAACGCGGCGTCGAGGTTCGACAACGGCTCGTCCAGCAACAGCACGTCCGGATCGAGTACCAGCGCCCGCGCCAGCGCCACCCGCTGCCGCTGCCCGCCGGAAATCTGCCGCGGTAGACGACGTTCGAGTCCCCCCAGGCGCAGCATCGCAAGCGTCTCCGCCAGCTTCTGCTCCATGGCCTCCGGCGGCGTCTTCTTGATACGCAGACCGAACAGCACGTTGTCGCGCACGCTCATGTGCGGAAACAGCGCATAGCTCTGGAACACCATCGCGATTGGGCGTCGCTGCGCCGGAACGTCGTTGCAGCGCTCGCCATTGATCCATATCTCACCCTCATCGGTATGCTCCAGCCCCGCAATCATCCGCAGCAACGTCGTCTTACCGCACCCGGACGGCCCCAGGAGCGTCACGAACTCCCCTGCCTCCACCTCGAGCGACAGCCCGTGGATCACCTCCTGGGCCCCGAACCGTTTTGATATTCCGCGCAGCGACACCGTACCCATGCTGGCCTCTCTACTTCACCGCGCCGGACACGATCCCGGCCGTGTTGTACTTCTGGATTGCGAGCGAAAACACGATCACCGGCAGACTCAGACAGAGCGACAGCGCCGCCAGCAGGTTCTGCGGCGGCGAGTAGTTGAGCCGCTCGTTCAGGTACAGGGTCAGCGTCGATATCCGCCCCATACCCAAAAGGAAGTAAGAGAATATGAACTCATCCCACGACAGCAGGAACGTGTAGATCGCCGCCGCGGTCAGGCCGGGCACAGCGAGCGGCAACAGAATTCGCACAAAGACCTGGACTCCGTTGGCACCCATCACCCGTGCCTGTTCCTCCAAGTCTCGAGGGATCGACTCAAACGCGCTTATCCCGATGAAAATAACGTATGGCAGTGCAAGCAACGAATGCGCAAGAACCACCCCCCAGTAGGTACTCTGAGCATCGAACCGGATGAAAAATTCCGTCACGGGT
>CAZJJT010000429.1:0-4499 GCA_964546395.1 uncultured Fibrobacterota bacterium | reverse complement strand
CCGTCGGTGCCGTCCGAGCCGATGGTGTTCGCGATGATCCATCCCTTGTCGCGGTACCCGGGGTAGCGGTCCTTCTTCCACGCGAAGATGTACACCTCGGTGTCGTCGAGTTCGCGGAACACGTCCTCCCATTGGTTGACGAGGAAGGCGTCGTCGTTCCACTGGCAGACGAACTCGTGCGAGGCGCTGCGGACGCCGAGGTTCATGAAATGCGGATACGAGCTCTTGTGCCCGACTTCGATGAGCTTCACCCGCGGGTGCCCGACCTTCTGTACGAAGTCCTGCGTGCCATCGCTCGACCCCCCGTCAACGAGCACCAGCTCCAGCCGCTCGTCACGTTCGACCGTGTTGCGGAAGAGCTTCGGCAGCAGGCGACATCGGTTGAGGGTGCCGGTTACGATACTGATGCGCTTCATGTCCATCGCCATGGCTCTCCGGTTCGGGCTACGAGCTGGGTTGGTTCTCGACCAGCGCAAGTATCTCTTCGACTCTGTGCTTCACGGTGTGCTCCGAGAGGGTCCGCTGCTGTCCGCGGGCCGCGACCGCGTTCCGTTCGGCCTCGTGTTCAAGATAGTGCGCTGCCTTCTCTGCGCACTCCTCGATGGTCCGATAGGCCACGACTTCGCGGTCGGGCTCGAACATGTCAGTCAGGTTGGGTTTCCAGTCGGTGAGGAGCAGTGTGCCGACCCCGGTGGCTTCGTAGAGTCTGAAATTGTTGGCGAAGGGGGCAATGTCTCCGTGCTCGTTCACCGTGATCTTCGAATTGTAGAGGACGTTGTACATACCCTTGCCCCAGACGGTGCCCCGGTAGTGGCGATGGATGATTGAGTCCGGTGGAACATGCGTGAGGTCAGGCGCCCAGATTGCGGTAGTGGGGAACTTGCGGCACAGGTGCTCGAGCAGCGGGATGCGGGTCGCGTGGACCCGTTCGAAACTCCCCACGAACGATATGTCGTACTGCTCTTCGGTTCTGCTGAGATGCGGCAGCACGCTGGGCTCGAAACAGAGCTTGTGGTAGTGCGAAGCAACCCCCAGCCGCGCGAGGAACTCGACAGTCGGGGGGAACGACGAGAGTGCCAGGTCGTAGCAGGACCAGTCCCTGGCGCCGTCCAACGGCATCGCCGCATGTTGCCCAACCAGACAGCCCACATACGGTCTCAGTTGTGCTACCTTCGCGGGACTGTAGACATCCATCGCCTGGTTGAGCAGGACATCGGGGCGGCAGCGTTTCACGTGCTCGCGCAGCACGGCGAATTCCCACTTCCGGTTCTTCTCGCGGTGTATCCACGGGAACGGCCCCCTGAACGGTCGGAACCGGGCGACTTCGAACGGAACGTCGTGGAAGCCCTGCTCGCGACACCACGCACGCTGCGCCGGAACATTGTTCGGGTGGACTTCCCGGGCATCGTGACCCAGTTCCCTGCAGGCCCTGGAGTAGAAATCGGCCAGGCTGAACAGGGACTGCATTCGCACGCTCATCTGCTCGGCGTAGGACCGCCGCTCGAGACCGGGGTTCTCGCGGTAAAGTTCGGCAAGGAACCTTCCGTAGTCGGTATTGACGATGAGTATCCTGAGTCTGTTCACGTGGTACGTCCGGATGCGTTCGTGGGGCCATTCGTCACGGTTTTGCCACCCGCAGCACAGCGCACCCCTTCTCAAGATGGTAGTACGTGCTTTCGGCCACGGGGAACTCATGCTGCCATCTTGCGACAACCCCACGTTCCCCCTGCCGTCCCGCATCGTCGAGCACAACTATTGCACCATTGCGCAGACGCGGCAACAGCAGCGGGAGTGCCGGGTAGCGGCCGAAGGGGTCCGGTGTTGCAGGTCCGTCGATGACCAGCATGTCGATCGAGTCAGGGAGCGTCAGGGCGCCCAGATCATACCAGGAGCCCCTCCAGTCGCCAATGCTCATCTCGACGAGTGGCGCGTGGTGCACACTGAGGACTGCCGACAGCCGGTGGGCCGACGCGAGTTGCCGGGTCTGTTCAGCGAACGAATCAGACTGGTCAACCGACACGACCGAACACCCTGACGGCAGGTTCTGTTCCACGTAGTACGCGAGCACGATACTGGAGACACCGCTGCCGAGTTCCAGGACGGTGCGGGGGGCGACGCGGCCTGTTTCGATGAGCAGGCGCTTGAGAAAATCCGGGGAGGCCGCCCAGGAGCGCATGTCCGGCAGGGGCAGCCTCGGACGGATGGTGGCGCTGATGGAGACGAGGGCTTCCTGCTGGCAGTAGTCGCACACCTGCCTCTTCCGGATGCTGTTGAGCGATGCGCTGAGCGAGCGGTGGGACCGGTACTGGTGCCAGAGCAGGACGGTCAGCCCACACGCCAGGAGGAGTGTGGACCACTGTGCCGACAGAGGGACAGCGCCGTACAGCACCCCCGCCCCAAGGAGGATGGCCGAGACGACGATGAGGCGAACCCGCTCCTTCCGCTTCGCGTTCATTGGCAGTGAAAATACCCTTGGCCCTCGCGACCATTGCTGCGCCGGGGATGAGTATTTTCGCGCGGTGTTCGGAACGAGTGCACTCGACAGACTGCGGAAGCTTCCCCGGTACCGGCCGGGAATGGCCGTCCTTGGCGGCTTGACGTTCCACTACGTGGATGCACGCTCCCTGTTCTACGAGTACCGAGACGTCTTCCAGCAGGAGATCTACCGGTTCACGGCCGACACTCCTGCCCCCTTCGTGATTGATGCAGGCGGGTACATCGGGGTGAGCACGCTGTACTTCAAGCAGCTCTATCCCGAGGCGACCGTCGTCACATTCGAGCCGGTGCCGGAGATATGTGCGTGCCTGGAGAAGAACATCGCATGCAACGCAGTGAGCGGGGTCAGCGTCGTGCATGCGGGGCTGGGCAGCTCGGCGCGGACGGAACAGCTGTTCCCCGACGGTGCGGACGGCGGATCGGTATGCGTCCAGTCCGGCGCACCGCCGATTGACATCAGGCTGGAGACATTGAGCACTCGTATCGACAGGCGCGTTGACCTGCTGAAGATGAACATCGAGGGTATGGAGTCCGAGGTCTTCCCTGAGATAGAGCCGAAGCTGTCGCTGGTGAACGAGATCATTTTCGAGTACCATGCGTTCAGCTCGCTGCCCCAATCGCTTGGCTCCATCCTGCAGTTGCTCGATCGGAACGGGTTCCGGTACGTAGTCTCCGAGCTTGCGCACACGCCGGTCACGGTCCCCGTCGACTTTGCCGCCGACTACCGGTACTTCAACATCGTCTACGCCCGCAGGACCGCCGCCTAGGCTCCCGATGCTCCCGTTTCTCCGCAGACACAGCCCGTTGCCGTTCCCTCCGAAACCGGTCAGTTCGGTATTCGGGTTCGATCGGGGAACGCCCGTTGACCGCTACTACATCGAACGGTTCCTGCGCGAACACGCGGACAAGATACGCGGCACGGTGTTGGAGATGGGGTCAGCGGAGTACACGCGGGGGTTCGGCGCCACCGTGGAGCGCTCGCTTGTGTTCCACGCGACCGACCCCACGGCCGACATCACGGGTGACCTGACGCAGGCAGAAGGACTCCCGGAGAGCGTGGTGGACTGTTTCATACTCACGCAGACGTTCCCGTTCATCTATGATGTGCACGCGGCGGTCCGGGGCGCCTGGAAAGTGCTGAAACCGGGTGGGCACCTGCTCGTCACAAGCGGGGGTATTACGAAGGTCAGCCGGTATGACATGGACCGCTGGGGGCACTTCTGGAGCTTCACAGACAAGTCACTCCGTCGACTCCTGGAGGAGGTGGCGCTGCCCGAAGACATCACCGTGCGCACCTACGGCAACGTGCAGGCGTCGGCTGCGTTCCTGTACGGCCATGCGGCGGAGGAGTTGACTGCCGAGGAACTCGACAGGGAGGACCCGGACTACCAGCTGCTGCTGGCGGCAGTGGCGAAAAAAAGGTGACACGTCTCACGTGCTGTCCATAGGGAGAGCGATCCGGGAGCGGGTGTTGTGCCGCAAGGCGGTGGTGCTGGCGTACCATCGTGTCACGGAGCTTCCCACCGATCCGCAATTGCTGGCTGTACACCCTGCCCGTTTCAGGGAGCACCTGGAGGTGCTTCGTTCGCGCTGCACGGTGCTTCCGCTGAGCGAGGTCCTCGTGCACCTTGCCAGCGGGCATCTGCCATCGCGGACAGCGGCGGTCACATTCGATGACGGGTACGGTGACAACGCCCGTACGGCCGCACCGCTGCTCACGGCATTCGGGTTGCCGGCCACGATCTACGTGTCGAGCGGCTACATGACTTCGGGGCGCGAGTTGTGGTGGGACGAACTGGAGCAACTGGTACTGCTTCCGGGAGATTTGCCATCACGTCTTTCGCTCGAGGTCGGCGGTCATACGTACACCTGGGACGTCGAGCCGAGTGTCCCCTCGACGGCCAGCGCTGGATGGCACGTTGGCATGAAGGAGACTCGCCTGCAGCGGCAACGGGCGTACCGCGACCTCCACGGCATTGTGAGGGGCCTGCGCGAGGCCGAAC
>CAZJJT010000428.1:0-4516 GCA_964546395.1 uncultured Fibrobacterota bacterium | reverse complement strand
CGTATGGTACCGTCATTCATCCCTGCCTCCGACCTCGGGTACGTATCCCCGGTTTCCTGATGAGTAGGCAACGATCATGTCTGCAGGAACACTGCCCGTGTTGCGGGCATTGTGGAACGTGTCGGGCGGAACGACAATGGTGTCGCCGGCAGCCATGGCAACTTCCTCATCGCCCAGCGTATGCACGAGTTCTCCTGAGAGCAGATACAGCACCTCCTCGGCGGCCGGGTGCATGTGCCGATCGTTCTGTTTGCCCGGCTGTATCACCACACGGCCAAGCGTGATGTCTGTACCCGTGGATTCAGCGTTGGCCAGCCACCGCATGGAGCCGAATCCTGTGTGCACAGTCTCTACTTCACCGGACTTCCTCGTCTTCACCCTCACTCTCCTTCGGTCGCAGTCACTCGGTTGATGAGCGGGATGGGTCGGATTGCTGTTGCGCCAGGGATAGCAGCAGAGATGCGCGCAGTCCCGACGGCTGTCGGGGCGAGCACATCGCCGCGGATAGCCCGGTCCCGTGCCGCGTGCCGGCACGCGAGGCGCCCCGACGCACCGGTTGCGACCTCCCCTTACCCATCGTCAACCCACTTCATCCGGCACATCTGGGTTCCCAGCGGCGGGTTGTGGTTGGACGACACGTACTCGTGCCCATCAATTGTGTACAGCTCCGGGGCCGCCACGGGGAAGACGCCGACGTACTTGGAGGAAGCATCGCCGATACCGAAGTCGGTCGGGTCTTCGCTGCGGAACACGTGGGTCAGCGACTTGTAGTAGTCCTCGGTGCGGAACAGGTAGTAGTAACCGTCGCGGAACACCACGAATGGGCACTCGGTGTCCCAGCGCCCTGCGCCGTAGCTGAGATCTTCATGCACGATCTCCGGCGCCGACCAATTGAGCAGGTCGCCAGAGGTGCGCAGCCAGAACACGGGCCGGTCGATCTCCCCGGGATGACTGCCTGCATAGTACAGGTGCCAGACACCGTCGATCTCGATGAGGCACGGGTCGCGCGTGGGTCCCGGCCCGATAAACAACCGACTGTTGCCGTCGGCGTTGCGGTGGCGCGTCCACGTGACGCCGTCCTTCGAGCTCATCAGGCACATCTGGGCGCCCGCAGCACCCTTGCCCGGCGCAACACCGACCTCCTTCGCCTCGGCAGCTGTCGGCAGGGCCGACCCACCGCCGTAGAACATGTAGTACGTCCCGTCCACCTTGACAAAGTAGGGAGACTGGATACACTCCTCGTCGGGGCGCTCCGAAGACCCTTCGCCGGGGCTCGAACCGTAGCTCTCCCCGTACTCGCTGCGGATCCGGATAATCTCGCCGGTGCACTCCCACGGGCTGCGCAGGATATCGTCGCTCTTCCAGTGGTAGAAGATGCGGCCCGTCGCCGTGCTGCGCACGCAGCCCCACAGGTGCCAGACACCGTGGATGTCCTGCACGATGTGGTGGTCGACAGGAGCATTGTGCTCGTTGTACTGGCCCTTCCACCTTTCGGCGCCCGGAAGTACCCCTTTCAGGTCGGGGCTCGGCCCGATGAGCCACCAGTCACCGTCAAGCACTGGCTTCAGTTGCCTCTTCGTCACGGCAGCCTCCTTGTTGTGAAGCGCGGAGCGCGGCATGCCACGCATGGAGCGAGACGAGCACTCACTGTTCCGCCTTGCGATCGGTGAAGACGGCCAGGTACTTGACCGTGGCGCTCACCGGTTTCAGTTCGTGCTCATCCTCAGAATCGAAGTACAGGCTGTCGCCCGGACGCATGGTGTAGGTGGTGTCGCCCACCCGGTACTCCATTGTGCCCTCGAGCATATGGATAAACTCCTCGCCCGCATGCGTCAGCGCCTGCCTCTTCACTTCCCCCTTGCGAGCCGTGAACAGATACGGCTGCATGTGCTTGTCGGCACGTTCGGAGGCGAAGGGGTAGAACGCGTAGCCGCGGTCGGTTCTGACGTGCTTCGCCGCAGCGACTGCTGCCGCCGTAGTGTGTACCGTGGTCTCTGCTCCCGTTGCGTCGAGGAGCACCGACGGCTTCACCCCGAGCGCGTCCGCGATCTTCGTGAGCGTAGCAACCGCCGGGACCGTGGCCCCCGTCTCAACCTTCGAGAGCATGCTGCGCGTCAGACCCACCTGGTCGGCGACCTGCTGCAACGTCCGTCGCTGCAACTGCCGAAGCTTTCTGATTCTGGTACCGATGTCCATGAGCATGCCCCGGAGGTGGCAGCGCCTGATTCAACTTATAAGCAATATAATTCAACTCTGTTGAATCCGCAACGGAAATGTGGATGTGTTTCGTGTGAGCGAGTGCACTATTTCTGGCGCCACCACTCACCCAGGACCAACGCGGTGGCCACGCCCACGTTGAGCGACTCCACGGCGCCGGTGCCCGGGATGCGCAGGACCATGTCGGAGGCCTGCAGAACCGGGATGCTAAGCCCGTCCTCTTCCCCGCCTATCACAACCACCAACCGGGGAGGGAGGCGGGTGTGGTAGAGATTGCTGCCCTGGTGACTTGAGGTAGTCGCCAGCGCGTAGCCTTCACTGTGGAACTGCCCGAGTGTGCGGAGCAGTCCGGCGGTCCTGATGAGGTCGACCGATTCCGCGCCACCCTCCGCCACACGTGCCGTGGCCCCGCTGTCAAGCGTCCCTTCCCCGACGTAGAGCACGGCCCGCACGCCGAAGTGAGCAGCGGAACGCACGATCGCGCCGAGGTTGTGCGGATTGCCCACCCCTTCGAGGGCCACCACGCAGTCACGCGTTCGTCTTTCGGCGGCCCGCAGGTACTCCACCACTGTTGCGGGAACCCTCCTCCGCACTACCACCGCAACGCCGCCGGCGTGCGCCGTCTTCGCCACCCGCGCGATTTCCTCGGCCGGCACGATCTTGTA
Source organism: uncultured Fibrobacterota bacterium (assembly GCA_964546395.1). Lineage (GTDB taxonomy): Bacteria > Fibrobacterota > Chitinivibrionia > Chitinivibrionales > CAZJJT01 > CAZJJT01. The sequence goes on along the minus strand of CAZJJT010000428.1, from coordinate 1,634 downwards.
CGCCTTCCGCTCCGCCGCCATCATCCGCATGGCATCACCGAACCGCGGCGCCTTCTCCTCCGTGAAGTATGCCTTCACCACATCAGCGGGCCGCGTCCTGAACACGGCATCCACCGCATTTTCGCCATACACGAGCGCTTCTTCGTTGCGCCGGGCGCGCCGCTGGGCAGGGTCGGGACGGTCGGGTCGGGGGCCGGTGCGTTGCATGCAGGCGAGAAAATACGTGCGGCCGCTCTTCACCAATCGCGCGTTCCGGAACGAGCGCCTGCGTACCGCCCCGTCCGTGTGCGCCACTTAGTACTTTCGTGCCTGGCACGTTTCCACTCAAGGCAAGGCGGATTCCATGGGCAAGGTACTGGTTGGCTACGTATCGAAGACGAACACGACGAAGGAGATTGCCGAGAGGATCGGCTCCACACTCACGCGGAGCGGCATCGAGACCGACGTCCTCCCGTTGAGCGCTGTGGACAGCATAGAGCCGTACGATGCCCTTGTGCTCGGAAGCCCGATCAACGCAATGCGGCTCCTTCCGGAGTTCGGCGCGTTCGTACGAGCCCACGCGGGTATCGACAGAAAGACTGCCGGGCTCTTCGTGGTTGCCTATGTCTACGAGCATGGCCGCGGGCTGTTCCGCCGCATGATGCAGGGGTCAATCAAGAAGGCGCGACTGGCAACGAAGGCGCGCGTGTCGGCAGTGTTTGGTGGACGGGTGCCCGGGCCGATGCCCGGGCCTGCCCGGCTCATCTTCGGCCTTCCCCGCGGGCTCCCCGCCGATCTCCGCGACTGGGCGCGTATCGACGAGTGGGCGGAGAAAGTCGTTACGGAGATACGTCCTTCTTCCGATACGCCTTCGGCGAAACCCCAAACAGCCTCTTGAACGCGTTGGCGAAGTGGCTCGCATCGCAGAAACCGGATCGCAGCGCGATGTCCGACATCGACAGCTCCGTCTGCGCTGCGAGTACCGCCGCCCGCTTCAGCCGTGTCTCCAGAGACAGCGCGCTGAACGACATGCCGAACAGCTCTGACACCAGGTGACGGGCGCGTGAAGGCGACAGGTTGAGGTGAGCGGCCAGATCCTCGAGACGGGCGGGCGGGCTGAACCGGTTGCTGAGGAAGTCGACCACGGCACGGCGCCTGTCGACCATGCCGGCTCCCCACTCGCCGGCAGGCACCAATTCCTGGACACGACATGCGACAGCCCGGAGCATGAGCCGGCACTGCTCCAACCAGCCGCCGGCTTCGCAGGTCGGGCCCCCAAACAAGATGCCACCCAGTACCGCACCGCGTTGCAGGGGCAACGCCACCTTCCAGTGTCCGAACGGGCACCGGTGCACATACCCCTCCGGGTAGCGAAGGAGCACGCGGTCGACGGTCCCATGATCACCGCAGAACGCCGCACAACGCTCGTTGTTGTCGGTACTCTTGGCCCACAGGCAACGGCCTGACACGTGCCATCGCAGTTCGACCGGCAACCGGGTGCCGCCCACATAGTCATGGAGCACGACCGGCATGCGGCAGAGAGCGGACGCCGCCTGGAGCAGTTCCTCGATCCGCTTCGTTCTTGTATGCTGGTCGGTCACTGGGGAGCAAAATAGTATGGTGACACAGCCTCTTTTTGCAATTATCCGGACCCC
>CAZJJT010000427.1:3410-4524 GCA_964546395.1 uncultured Fibrobacterota bacterium | reverse complement strand
AGAAGGATCTTGCCACCGCTCACACAACCGGCAAGACCCGACCGCGCTGTGAAAGGAGCGCACCGGGTAGCGCGAACCCAATCTGTGCCCGTCCTCGAATACCAGATGTCGTTGATGTCATCGTCTTGTCTTTTTCCCGCAATCAGCCAGAGATAGCCGCCGTAGCTTACGCAGGTGTGATTGCATCGAGGACCAAAAGGGACAACCTCTGCAGACAGCCCGGAGTCAGGCCCTGCGAAGAAGCAGAGATTATCCAGTGGTCGCGTACTGCAACCGCCGGTGAGAACGACGGCCCCCTCGTGCACTGTCACTTGGTGATAGCCAAACCAATAGTAGTTCGTGCTAGTGCCCCCACTCCAGTGTACACCAGCGTCATGTGATACAAATGTCCCGGTAGCCTCATACGGTCCGGATCCCAAGTAGTACAGGAACAAGGAAGACCGGAAAGAAAGAAGTCGGTGTCCTCCACAGTGCCAGAGAGAATCGGTCACCAGCGTCCATGACCTTCCGTTTGTGCTCTTCCAGACGTCATCACACTGCCCCGCCCCGCAACTGCCCCACCCGCCGGCGACGTAGATAGCGCCGCCCAACGTATCGCACGCGTGTCCGGCCCGGGCGCCGAACGCCGCATGGTCTATCTCACAGGTCCAATTCGCACCGTCCGCGGAGGACCAGACATCGTTGCCGATATTCGAGAAATCATAGCTGGTCAATGCGCTACCGCCGATCACGAAAACACGGTTGTTCAGCACCGCGACTTCGGGTTTCGCACGCGGTCCCCAGGGGGCGTTGTCCGTCAGCCGGACCCAACGCATGTTCGCATGGACCACAACACTGTCCATATTTGTGTTGCCGTCATCATCTGTGACTCTCACCACGCACAGCAGCGAATCGGGAAGGTCGCGGTCGGGCGCCGTGAACACCGTATCGACGCCGCTACGGGCACCGAACGCGCTGGGAACATACGCAGACCACCGCGCAATGTTCCACACTGCCGACACCATACGCCCGTCATCCGACACCTCTGCGTGCAACCACACGGTATCACCCAGCCCAACCGACGTGTCGGCACCGGCGCATACCGCTGGCCGGAGATTGGTCACCCGGACGTCAC
>CAZJJT010000427.1:0-3400 GCA_964546395.1 uncultured Fibrobacterota bacterium | reverse complement strand
GAATCCGACCGATCCTGGATCGCCACGACAAGTGAATAGACACCGGTGTCGGTATATGCGAAGGATGACGTACCAATAAGTGATATGTCGTCGGTGAGACCGTCACCGTCGAAGTCCCAATGATAGCTGGCAATTCCCTCAGGGTCGCCGGCCTGGACCAGCAGCACGAGTGTATCATGCACCGAAAGCGCAGTGTCCGGCAGCGCCCTGGCAAAGACCGCCTTGTGGTCGCCAGTGCGGAACGTGAACGTGCCCTCGGCAGGACAGCGGACTGAATCCTGACCAGCCACAACAGTGACTGTCCAGTAGTAGTCTGTGTTTCCCCTGAACCCGTCGACAACAACACACGATGTGTCGGCAGACACACACGCAGCGGGGAGGACTGCGGGAGTTGTCCCTGCAGCAACAAGATAGACGACCTCCTCACTGTCGCCATCACAGGAGCGGCCCCACGAGAGTGCCAGGCCCTGAGATTCCACACTTCGCGACCCGTGTGCCGGGTACACCCATGGCACCGCAGTGGGCGCGCTCGAAGCGGATGCCGGCACGAGGTGGTAGGAACGTGACGTATCAACGCCGAAAGCGTTCGAGATCACTGTCCAGTACGTGCCGCTGTCGCAACGAGCCAGGCCTGGGAACACAAGGAGAGAATCCGGGGAGTCCTGGACGCAGAGGGTATCGAGGAACCAGGCGAACCGCAGGGGACGCGAGCCCGCGGCGTGAACGCACAGCGAACACATTTCCCCGGAACGCGGGCTTCCGCACAGTGACAGCGGGGATACAACCACGGGGGCAAGACCGATGGTAAGCGCCACACTGTCGCGGAACCACTGTGGTGTCCCGGCAGCATGTGCCGACACCAGGACGTGTGCTGCTCCGGTGTCCGCGGTGTCGTTCCAGGAACAGCAGTACTGCAGCAACGTGTCGGCCTGCTCCGGTGACGAACAGACCACGAATGCGCTGTCTGCAGCTTTCCCACTCGAGCAGGCGACGAGAACCGTGTCCACGAGGGCAGGAAGATGTACTGATACCGCGAAGCACACACTGTCGCCAAGCGCCACTGCTCCCCGGCATCCCTCGACACTCAACTGGATATTGTCCGGGTCCGCGAACGGGTTCTGCGGCTCGGAGCAGCTTGCCAGTACCACCATGAACGCGGCACACACATGCCGCAACCTGTACAGTTGCATCTCACCAGCCCCCTGCTTGAGGATAGTCGAAAAGGGCCGCAATATACGCAGTCGGGCAAGCGCCGGAGGAAAAATGAGCGAACCAGACACTGTTCGTGTATCTATATTGGGTACACAGACCACTCAACACATGGAGGGCATTCCATGGATCGCTCTTCCCGCAGCATCTGCGCACTCGTTCTTCTGGCACTGATACCTGCACTGGTTCCAGCACAGGCCATCTCCACACTCGACAAACCAGTAGGTGTCCTGGGGTTGTCGAGCAAGACCATGGACCAGGCGCAACTCGACGTGTTCGCGCAGGCCATCGGCGATGAGTTGGCGGCGGCGGGGTTCACTGTTGTCGCTGGTGCCGATGTGGAACAGGCCGCCGAAACCAATGGCTGCGAGGCGAGCGAACTCCGCATGCGCGAGAGTTGTATCCGCGTCCTCGGACGGCAAGTGTCCGCAGCGTTCTTTGTCGGCGGAACAGTCAACGTGATAGGCGCTCTGCATGAACTGCGCGTATCGCTCTACAGTACCGCCACTGGGCGACCGGTCTGGAACACCACGTACCGCGTCGAAACCGGTCTCGAGGATTTCTACACGCAAACGCCGCCGAAGCTTGCATCGGACCTGCCGCGTGAGATATCGATGCCTGCGCCAGCCCCGCTACCCACGGTGCGGCCCACTCCGGTGGAACCACCGGCAGAACTGCCGTCCCCGGCGGCGGTTGAGCCGACAACCGGTGAAGAAGCCAGGCACACCGGTCTGGCGCCCGGTCTGGTTATCGGCGTGTCGGGCATGTTTGCGTTGGGGGAGCCGACCGATCGCCAGTCACCCTACGGCGGGAAGCTGCACGTGCTCTACCCGACCGGAAGTCATTCACACGCGCGCCTCAAAGCCGGCGTTCCGCTCTATCACGACTCATGGCTCCATCTCGACTCGCGCGGCAAGTATCCCGACATCTACCTGAGTCTCGAGCATGACTGGCTCTGGAGCAATTTCTCCATCGGCACCGGACTGTCGTACATGTACCTTCAGCGCTTCGCGCTCAGCGGCGAGACCGCCACCGCATACTACCCGTACACCATTCAACTCTACCGCTCGGTCTACGAAGCGCACCACGGGTTCAATCTCGTGCTGAACCTGCGCGGCGGCAGGCCGAACGCCGCGTTCTACGGCAGACTGGTGTGGCCGCTGCCATTCACTATCGACAATGAGGAGCCGGACAACATCTTCCTGGAATACAGCGCACTGGCTGCATTCGGCGGTAAGCGCGTGAAAGCAGGCATCGGCTTCATGGGTATGTACAAGCGTCGTGAAGCTGACTATGTGCGACAGGGCGACAGCACGTACAACTACACCAACGACCACTGGGACCCGTACGGCTACACGGGCAGCATGACCTACGAAGACTTCAGACTCACCAGCACCAGCGAGTACATGATCCTGCTGCCGGTGCTGCGTATCGCAGGGCTGATTGCCGGTCACGTGGTGGTGAGCGTGAACCTGGAACTGGGTGGGACCATCCTGCCCCGGCCGCCTATCGATGATGATGAGCTGTGGACACCGCACCTCGGCTTCGACATCGTGTACTCGTTTGGACGGCTGGAAAGCGCGGACCTGATGGACGGGACATTCTAGGCTAACGTCCGCAGAGTTCCACCACCGTGTCGTAGCAGTACACCAGCTCCTCCAGCGAGCAGTGGTCCTGCACCATGTGCGTGGTGCACAACAGCAGCCCGCCCTCACGGAACATCCCGGTCACCCGCTCGAGTTCGGCGCGGAGAACATCGCGTTTGCCGAATCCCAGTGTTGTCTGCACGTCAATGCCGCCCAGCACGGTGAACGACGAGGAGTACTTCTCCTTGAAACCCGCAAGGTCCATCCCCGCAGATTCCTGAAACGGATGCACCACGTCAAACCCCAATTTCACTATGCCGTCCAGCACCGAATTCACATTGCCGTCGCTGTGAAGGCTGACGAAGGCGCCACGCTTCTTCACCGCGTCGGTGGTGCGTTTGTGATTAGGATAGATCAGTTGCCACCACGTGTCCGGACTGAACAGAAGGTCATTCTGTGCGCCCCAGTCATCGGAGATATGGACCATGTCAACACCAAGGTCGAGACAGTTCATCGCCCAGCGGATCGTCCATTCCGACTGCCGCCTGTACACTTCGCTGAGGACATCCGGGTAAAGCATGAGATACATCAGGTGGTTCTCGATT
>CAZJJT010000426.1:0-4538 GCA_964546395.1 uncultured Fibrobacterota bacterium | reverse complement strand
CGGTGTCTGTCCGAGCGACACGATCGCGCCGTTGAGTTCGCCGATCTCGGTCCGGTGACCGGCACGGATATCCTGCAGCATCGAGGACTCGTGTGCCGCGGTCGGCGGCAGCATCGTGTCGTAGAACGCGCTGAGGAATGCCCCGGTGTTGTTCCAGTGCGTCCTGATTCCGTTCGCACGCATTACTTCGAACGCTTCCTGGGCCAGCTGCGCCATCAGGGCCCGGCCATGGCTTGACTCGCCGAGGGCGCCGTAGGGCACACCGAATACCGCGCCAAGAGGGTTCAGCAGCGCGTTGTACAGGATCTTTGCCCACAGGTCTTCGACGATTGTGCCAGAGGCTTCGGCAGGAAGGCCGCTGCGCGTGAGCAGCGCGCACAACTCGGTGGCCCTTTCGTCCGGAGCCCCGTCAGGACGGCCTACGTGCAGGGGTGCGGCATGGACCGTGATATCGACGTGGGCGGGAGACAGGCGGCGAAAACCGGTGATGATACGCGCGATGAGCACCTGCTGAGCAGGCACGCGCGACGCGAACGTCTCGTAATTGCCGTGGCCGTTCTGGCACAGCACGAAGCGTGTGGCGGAGTCCCACACGCACGGCGCTTCCCGCAACGCCTCGGCCGCCTGCGCCGTGTCGAACGACTTTGTGCACACCAGCACCACGTCGTACGGGCCGTCTACGGCCGCGCGCGGGTTGCCGCTGGCCCCAAACTGTCCCGGCTCAGCGTGGTGCTCGCCAAACAGGCCGGTCCGGCGCAGTCCCGTGGTGCGCAGGGCCGCTACGCTGTGCTCGCGTCCGACAATCCAGACACGCGCGCCGCTCTGAAGCAGCAGCGACGCGAGTCCGAGACCCACGTTCCCCGCACCAAACACAAGCACCCGTGTGTTGCGTCGTGACATAGGCTCACTCGCGAGGATACCCGACAGTCTGTGCCAGCAGCGGCTTCTGGGTCTCGCCGAGCTTGAGCGCGGCCGACAGCTTGGCCTCATCGAACCATGTCCGCACCACCGTGGCCAGGCCGAACGAAGCGCAGAACAGGTAAACGTTCTGTGATATGAACCCGCACTGGGCCGCCGCGTAGAGCGGCTTCTGCTGATCGCTGACTCGCTTGCCGCGCGAGTAGTCAGCGACGTACACCAGGTTCACCGGCGCTTCATCCACGAACCCCTGCTTTCCAGTCTCCTCACGCATGTCCTTCGTGTCGATAACCGCCAGCGAGTGCGAGCCGGGAAGGTAGCGGTACACGCCCTCCTCGGTCACCACGTACACGTCGATATCCTGGTTGTTGTGCGCCGTGGGCGCCGTGCGCTTGTTTTCCTCGGGGCGGTTGACGCCGTTGGCGGCCCAGAGGAGATTGCCGAGGAGTGTGTCGGAGAACGGCCGCCCACTGAACTCGCGCACCGATTGCCGGTGCTTCAACGCCTGCATCAGCGGTGCCCCGCCGACAGTGTCGGGCTGCGGCAGTGCAACCGTGGTCTGCGGAGTCTCGGCCGTCGCGCAGAGCGCCCAGGCAAGCAGTACGAGAGCGAAGCCGGCAGGTGTGTTCATGGGACGTTCCTCCTGGGTCTACGCGTTGGCCATCGGACACGACCGACAGCCACCAGCCGCTGCTGTCGCGCAGGACGGGCCGGAGGCGCACGACGCCTTCGGGGACCCGACATGCCCGGCACAGGCCGACATGAGTTTCTCTGATGTTCGCGAGCCGCATTCCGGGCACGGCGGGGCGGGCGAGTCGGTGCGGAGAACGAGTTCCTCGTACACGTGCTCACATGCGGTGCATCGGTATTCGTAGATAGGCATGGACGGCTTCTCCCACGTGCGTTCAGGGCGGGCACAACGCGCACACCGAGCGGAACACCTCGGTGGACAGGTACCGGTCGCCGCGGTCGGGCAGTATCACCACCACGGTCGATCCGCGCGGCAGATCTCGCGCCACGCGCATCGCTCCCCACATCGCGGCGCCGCTGCTGAGGCCGCAGAACAACCCCTCCGTCAGTGCCAGCTCCCGCAGCGTGTCGAATGCGTCATCATCGGTGCACGTCACCACATCGGCCAGCCGCGACCGCTCGAAAATGGCGGGCACGATGGATTCCTGCATGTTCTTCAAGCCCTGTATGCGGTGCTCGCGCGTCGGTTCCACTCCTATCACGCGTGTGGACGGGTTGTTCTCGGCGAAGAACCGCGCACACCCCATCAACGTCCCCGTGGTCCCCATCCCTGCCACCACCGCATCCACACTTCCTCCGGTGTCGCGCGCAATCTCTGGCGCCGTGCCCTCGTAGTGCGCCCGCCAGTTGGCCGGGTTCGAAAACTGGTCGGGCATGTAGTACTGGTCGCTGTGGTGTTCCATGATATGGTGCGCCCGGCGGATTGCCCCGTCCGTCTTCTCGCACCCTGGAGTGAGTTCGATTTCCGCCCCCAGGGCATTGAGCACGGCGCGGCGTTCCTGCGACACGCAGGCGGGGATCGTCAGTTTGATGCGGTATCCGAGGGCGGCAGCTATCATGGCGAGCCCGATGCCCGTGTTGCCCGAAGTCGGTTCGAGGATAGTCTTATCGGGGGTGAGTTCGCCTCGCTCCGCAGCTTCCTTCAGCATGTAGTACGCGGGGCGATCCTTGATAGAACTGCCCGGGTTGGCGCCCTCGAGCTTCGCCAGCACCCGCACTCCCGAAGCGCCCGGATCCCAGACGCGGCCGATCTCCACCAGCGGTGTGTTGCCGATTGCCTCGATAACTCCCATGCGTGTGTTCCCCCGGGTCGGCTGCCCCGCCAAAATAGATGCAACACCGGCTCGCCTGTCGCGCCGTGCCGTACGCCAAAGCGCTGCTCTTTGAAACCCGTCGCCTCACCAAGGTATCTTTGACAGGCTGTACGCAGCCGGAACGGTGCGGCGGCATGTCGTGACGATACCGGAAAGGAACCTGTCGATGAACATTCGCGGGCGAGTTCTCACACTGGCGGCGGTGGTGTTGTCCGCAGCAGCAACGACGGCGTCTGATGATGCGAAGGTGAAAGCGCTGATTGAGGATGTGAAGGCGGGACCGCACGTGTACCGCACATCGGGGGCGCTGGAGTTTCTGTCGCGCGGCCAGGGGTACGCGTCGCAGCCTCCCATGCCCCAGCAGATCGAGCAGGCCAACAAGTCGCTGCGCGCGGTGATGGCGCTCGGGGCCATGGGCAACAGGGCCACCGCAGCCGTGCAGACACTCATCGACCGGTTCCCCGTTGCCGCGCACGGGGTGACCGTGTACGAATCGTACGGGCCGGGGGAGGGTTCCATTGAGGACTGGGTGATGACCAAGGTGATGGGCGAGAAGAACAAGTTCATGTTCTCCGCGCCGTTCCTGGGGTACGAGGAGCTGTCGCGCTGCGACAAATTCATCGATGTCAAGCACGAGTACACCACTTCCGGGCAGGGCTACGGCAGCAACGTGACGGTCCATGTGTTGTTCACGTTCCACGCGGGGGCGTGCGCGCTGTGGCAGATTACCGGCGCCGACCTCGGCCCCGATGTCGAGAAGTGGCGGTTGTGGTGGCAGACCAGCGGCAACGCCACTACCCCTGTGTCAACCGTGCCACCCTCTGCCGCGCCGGCCCCGCAGCCCACGCAGGGAAGTGTGCGGCCGGGGGACGTGGTGAAGGGCGGTACGTACCGCTTCACGCTCACCACCGGCGACATCTTCACGGCGCGCGTCGAGGGCATGACCGACACCTCGCTCGTCGCCGAGACCGACCAGGGCACTGCCTACACGTTCCGTATCCCGCTGATACGTCAGTGCCAGCTCATCTCGCTTCCGAAAAAGGCCGAAGCGGACACGGGGCCGGCAGGGCCGGAAGTCCTCACGTTCGAGCAGCTCAAGAGTCGTTCGCCCAGGGGAGTCAAGCTCGTGGTGAACATGAAGAACGGCAGGGCGTTCAAAGGGGCGTTCGCGTCGGTGGAGGATGAGAGCGTGAAGCTGGACGTGGACGGGTCGATCATCCCTATCCACAAGGACGTGATCGCCAGTATCGTAACCGTGGTGCCCGAGGCGGAGAAGAAGCCGGAAGCGGCGAAGGCGGCAAAGAAGACCGGGCCGTTCGATACGCTGATCGTGCGCAATCCCAGGACCGACGCCTGGGGCAAGCGCATGGCAAGTTTCGTGTACTCCGGCACGATCGTGAGCGACTACGGCGACAAGGTGAAGCTGGAACGCGAGGACGGTGCCGTGGTGGAAGTCAAGCGGGAGGAGATCGAGCGATTGATCAAGCACTCGAGTTCGGCGGATGCCACCATCGACGCGATCCAGGTGTATGCCAAGAAGCTCATCTGTCCCGCGGACATGGTGCTGGTGGATATCCCGCCGAGTATTCCGGGGAAGCCGTTTATGAAAGTGTGCGTCGACCGCTACGAGTACCCGAACCAGAAGGGGATGCCGCCCAAGGGGAACGTGTCGTTCGCCGAAGCACAGAAACTCTGCAACGACAAGGGCAAGCGCCTGTGTTCCACGCAGGAGTGGCAGTTCGCCTGCAGCGGTATCGAGGAGTACCAGTATCCGTA